>DATHCF010000194.1:0-4208 GCA_035319705.1 Acidimicrobiales bacterium
GCTCCTCGCCGCCGCTGTCCTGCTCGACCTTGTCCCCTGCCACCGCTCCCAGCTCGGGGTCGTCCAAGTGGCGCACCAGGGCGGCGATGCTGCCGGGACGCAGACGGTTGTTGGCGTCGGTGAGCACCACCACCGGCGTGCCGGCGGCCGCCACACCGGCATTGAGCGCCTGGGCCTTGCCCAGGCGCGACGCAGGGGCGATGACGGTGGCGCCCGTCCGGCGGGCGGCCGCGGCAGTGTCGGGATCGCCGTCGGCCACCACCACCACCTCGAGGGGCCCCGGGTAGCCGTTGGCCTGCAGGTCGGCGACCTTGCCGGCGATGACCGCGGCCTCGAGGTAGGCCGGCACCACCACGGTCACCGCCGGCCACGAGCCGGGCGGCCATGCGGCGCCGTCACCGGGGGGAGGGCGCCGGGAGCCCGGGCTGCCGGCACGCCAGGCGCCGGCCAGCTCCAACAGAGCCGGGTAGAGGACATGTCCCACCGAAGCGGCGAGCAGCAGGGGCACTGCCGTGCTCCAGCTGTGCCGGCGCGGCGGCGTCACTGGACCGGCTCCGGCGCCGGCGACCGCTCGCCACCGGGAACGGTCCGCCGGCGCGCGCACCTGCGGTACAGCTCGGCCAGGGCGTCGGCCCGGGCGTCGAGGCTGCGCGCCTCGGCGGCCCGGCGCCCGCGCCGGCCCATCTCCCGTCGCAGGGCCGGGTCCGGCAAGAGGCGCCCGAGGGCGTCGGCGAGTGATTGCGGATCGCGTCGCACGACGAGGCCGTCCTCCTCGTGGGACACCAGCTCGACGACCCCGCCGCCGTCGGTCACGACGACCGGAACCCCGCAGGCCTGTGCCTCGAGCACGCTCAGGCCGAAGGGCTCGGCGACCGAGGCATTGACCAACACGTCGAGTGCACGCAGCGTTGCCGGCACGTCCTCGGTCCAGCCGAGGAACCGGACCCGCCCGCCGAGGCGGGCCCGGGCTTCGGCCTCCACCTCGGCGGCGTAGCCGGCGCCGGCGAGACCGGGACCACCGACCACGACGAGCTGCGCCGGCGACGGGCTCCCGAGGCGCGCCATGGCCTCGACGACCAGCTCGACCCCTTTGTCGGGATCGAGACGTCCCACCATGCCCACCAGGGCGGCGTCGGGGTCGTCGCTCAGCTCCCGGCGAACGCCCCGGTCGGCAGGGTCGGGCCGGAAACGCTGTGCGTCGACGCCGGGAGGAATGATGCGGACGCGCCGTGCCGGACCGGGGCTGACGCAGCCGGCAACGGCCCGGCTGTTGGCGAAGGTCTCGGTCGACAGCCGCACCGCAATGGAGAGGACCTGTCGTCCGAGGCCGGGACGCACCATGTCCACCAGCTCCACCGCCACCGGACGGCGCGCCAGTTGGCCGGCCAGCACGCAGTCCAGGTGCACCCACAGGCTGGCCGAGTGCACCACGTCCACTCGGCGGGCAGCAGCCCGCAGGGTCGACACACTGCGGGCGGTGGCACCGAGCTCGTGGACGGCGTCGAGCGGAGACAGCCGGTGCTCGCCGTCGGCGGCGCGCAGTCCCGAGCGTTCCGGGAGCTCGAGCGCCACATGGGCCAGGCCCAATCGGCGCCAGCGCTCGACGAGCTCGCCGCCCGGCGGCGATCCGAGCACGAGCTCGACCCCGCGCCCGGCCATGAGCGGCGCGCCGTCCATGACGCTGCGCTCGAGCCCCCACACGTGGCGGGAGCGGATCACCACCAGCACACGAAGAGGCATCTCGGCCGTCATGGTGTCCGGCGGCGACGGGGCGAGCGGCGGGACAGCACCTCGTCGTACACCTCGAGCGTCCTGGAGACCGTCTCCGATCCGGCCGGCGTCTTCGGAGCGGGAATGGGAGAGGACCCGAGGGCGGCGACGAGGGCGTCCGCCCAGGACTGCGTCTGCAACGGCACGACGACGCCGGCGTGCGTCCGCCACACCTCCTCGGCCAATGAGGGTGCGGCGATGACGGGGGTGCCGGCTGCCAGCGCCCGATGCAGGATGCCGGAGTGGCCGCCGGCGCTGTAGGGGAGGACGACCAGGTCGGCGGCCGATGCCCAGCGGTCGAGATCCTCTTCCGACAGGAAGCCCTCCACGACCCTCACCGAAGGGGTGGCGCGCAGCCGGGCCAGGTCGTCTGACGGGTAGGTCTCGCCCACCACCAAGAGCTGTGCCGCCGGCAGCTCCTTGGTGACGAGCGGCCAGGCCTCCGAGAGCAGCCGCAGGCCCTTGTAGGGACGGACCTGGCCGAGCAGAAGCGCCACCGGTGCCTCCGGTGCCAGGCCCAGCCGGCGACGGGACTCCGCCCGTCCGAGGGGGGCGCCGCCGAGGGGCAGGTCGACGGGGACGACGTGTACGGTCACGCCCGGGGCGCTGGCCTCGACGAAGAAGCGCTGATCGTCGGCGTGGACGATGAGGGCGTCGGCGGCGCGCCACCGCCGTGCCTGGTCCGCCACCGCCCGGGCGCCGCCTTCGAGCGGAACCGGGTCGTGCACGGTGACGACGACCGGACAGCTGCGGCCGGCCAGCTGCAGGAGCAGGTGGTCGACGCCGGGGACGATCTCCGACTGGAAATGGGCGACGTCGGGTCGCGTCCGGCGCAGGGCGCCGAGCAGGGCGCGCGCCGCGGGCAGCACTTCGGTGGCCCGGCGGAGGTAGACGGCGCTCCGCCGGCGCCCGGCCATGTCCGGACCCCACCGAAGCGGATGGAGCAGCGCCTCGGGGTCGCCGGCCGGTGCCGGCGCAGCCAGGACCACCTCGGCGCCGGCCGACACCAGCCCGGCGCGCAGCGCCGCGCTGTAGCGGGCGATCCCTCCCCGGTCCGAGGCGTCGGCCAGGAGCACACGAAGCCGGCTGTCGGCCGTCATCGAGCGGCGGTCGAATACCGGAAGACCTGCACGCCGGGGAAGTCTCGTCGCCCGGTCGGGCGCAGGCCGGCATCGCGCAGGCCGGCCAACAGCGATGTCTCCTGCGACGGGTAGAGCGCCTGCTGGCTCAGCACGAGCCAGACACGTCGGTAGTGGGCGGCGGCGTGCATCACCACCGGCCTGTCGACGGGGAAATAGGTGGTGTCGAAGACGAGCGGGCTCGTCGCCCAGCCCGCCTGTGGGTACACCGGCTGCAGACGGTGCTCGGCCCCCGGATGCTGGGCCAGGTACCACTGGAAGGGGATCCGCATATAGGGGGCGAAGAGCAGTACTCCGTCACCGGCCGACGCCCGCGAGGCGACGTAGCCGGCAGCGTCGCGCCAGTCCTGGCCCGGGCCGTGGCGGTACCAGCTCACGAGGCCGGCCGCCGAGGCGGCGAGCAGGACGGCCATGCACAGCGCGGCGAGCCGGAGACGAAGACGGCACACCCCTGCCGCCACCAGGACGACGAGCGGAGGCAGGCACACCCCGAGATAGCGCAGCACGAGCAGGGGCTTGTAGCTGACGGAGACGAGCACCACTGTGGCCAGGGGGACGACGAGCCAGCACAGGCAGAAGAACAGTGGCCACCGGCGGGCCGACTGCGGCCCGGTGGCGTGCCGGCGCAGCAGCACCACCGCCCACACCACCACCACCACCACGGCGATCACCGACACGTCGATGAGGGCGTGGGGGACCTCGGCGCGGACCTTGGCGAAGAGTGCACCGGCGGCGGTACCCGCCGCCCAATTGGTGCCGGCGCTGTCGGTCGAATGCACGAGCAGTCCCATCGGCACCAGAAAGACGAGCACGGCCACACCGCTCGGCACCGCCCGGCTCCACGGAACGGTGCCGGCGGGCCGAAAGGCCAGGGAGACCGCCTGGGCCAGCGGGACGAGCGCCGCCCAGAAGTTGGCGTAGGCGGCGAGCACGGCCGTCGCCGCCGCGCCGCCCCAGACCATCCATCCACCGCCACCCGCCGCTCGCACGAAGAGGAGGGAGCTCAAGGTGACGAGGGCGACACTGAGGGCGTATCCCCGGGCCTCCTGGGCGAATTCCACGGCGACGGGGTTCACGGCCAAAAGGAGCCCCGAAACCAGAGCCACCCGCGTGTCGAACAGGTGGCGGCCGAGCATCATCACCGCGGCGACGGCCCCCAGCGATGCGAGCACGGACAGGCTCCGAACGGTGGCCTCGCTCCTGCCCAGCTGTATCCATCCACGCAGCAGCAGGCTGTAGAGGACCATGTTCGCTTCCCGGTGGGTGACGACGCTCGAGAAGCGGTGCCACGAAGCGTCG
>DATHCF010000195.1:0-3394 GCA_035319705.1 Acidimicrobiales bacterium
GGACGCTGCGACCTCATCGTCTCTAGGCACTGCCCTCCCGGTCGGCACGAAGCGAGGCTACGTGGCCGCCGACCGCCCGAGATTGCCGGGTCCCGGCCCCCCTAGCCAGGCCACTGACCTGCCCGGTATCGCTCGCCAGGAGGCCCAGCCGGACCTCCCCGGCCGGTCAAGGGGTCCCCCGATTTCGGATGCCCTGCTCATAGCATTGGCCCATGCCCAGATGGCAAACATCGTGGTCCCACCCCTCTCAGGTTTTCACCGACACGCAGAAGGTGGACCTGTTCAACGACCCACGCTGGGAAGTGTCGCCGGAACCGGCACGTAACCGCCGCCACCGTCTGGCAAAGGTGTCGGGAGTTCACCGCTTGGTGAGAAAGGGTCGGCATACCCGTGGTGCGCTGTTCTCCCTGACATTGAATCATCATCGGGGAACCCATGAGCTTGCCGAGAGGTCGCCCCAGCCGTTCTTATGACGCCACCCGGCCTTCGAGTGGTAGGTCGGGTGCTTGTCCAGGTTTTGCCTCGCCCCGGCCATACCTAGGTCGGTCTCAGTCCCGAACCGCTCACAAGACGAAGCGCGCCAGCGTCAAAAGGCCCACGACCGCGAACACCACCCCGACAGCGAACGAGCCGAGCGCCAAGACCTTCCCGCGCCTGCGGAGGCGACGGCTTCGGAGGAGGCGCAGGGCTCGCAACATCGCCCTCCGTCGCCAACGCCGAAGCCTCATACCGACGAACACGCCACCGCCCAGCCCGATGAGCAATGAGCAGAGGGCAGTTGCCCAGAGCCGGGACACCGCTTCATTCTGGCGGCGGCTCACTTGTCCGGGCGTGATGCCCGTTTTCACTGGCGAGGATGCCCGGTCAGCCGCCAGAAGCCCTGCATCTCACCAGCCAGGGAGTTGGGGTTGGCCTCGAACCCCGGCGACCACATGACCGACGGCTCGTCCTTGGTGCGAAGAGGGCGGCCCCTGAGCTTGGGAACGGCCGGTAGGGCTTGCGGCGTCGGATGCCCTTGGAGGCCATGGCGGAGAGTCTCGCTCCCACGACGGCAGCGGTTTACGAAGATGGCTGTTCCTCTGACGCAGACTGAGAAGTGCGAGACTCTCGCCGTGGTCGACAGCTTCGGTGCTGAAAGCCAAGAACGGGAGATGGTCACCGGGTATCTCGACTGGTACCGGGCCATTGTTGGGCGCAAGGTCGAGGGCCTCTCGTTAGCAGACGCCAGTCGCCAGCTCACACCGAGCGGCCTCAGTCTGCTCGGAGTCGTCAAGCATCTCGGGTGGGTCGAGTACTACTGGTTCCGCTACGTCTTCGCCGGTGAAGACATCGAGCCTCCGCCTCGGGTCGACGACGACAATGCTGTGCAGTTTCGCATCGAGCCTGGCGACACTGTGGACTCGGTACTGGCCTTCTATGTAGGACAGACCGAGCAGGCCAGACGTATTACCTCGGCGGCGACATCACTCGACGATCTTGGTCACAGACACGCCCGTCTGATGGGCGTCGTGAGCCTCAGGTGGATACTTCTCCACATGGTGGAGGAGACCGCTCGCCACGTCGGGCACTTAGACCTCATGCGCGAAACCATCGACGGGAAGACCGGCTACTTTTAGCGAGCGAGGTCGTCTGCGTTCTGTACCGTTGGCATGTCGACGCAAGCCACCATGAAAGCTTTCGCGTCCTGGCACGAAGGCACACTCCGCATCCGAAAGTCGCAGCCCAGAGCCCTCGGAAGTGCTCGTCCCACCTACCCGAGTGGCCTCACTGGGATTGGGCAGGTCCCGGCTGCCCACCTTCTTTGCCTTCCTCGGTGATGGCGTTAGATGCGAATGACGGTGATGGGGTTCATCATCGTCCAGTGCGACCATTCCTTCCGCGCCGCTGCCCAAGCTGGCACAGGATGGTGGAGTGCCATCGGCCAAAGACCTCAGGCGAGCTGCCCGGAGCCTTCGCCTCGTCGTCGAGACAGACCGCCCGACTGTATGCGAGGATGCGGGTCGACAACGGGGAGACCCAGGGTCAATCCTGGGCGAATGCAGGGGACCGCGAACAAGCGTGGCCCATGCGATTCGTCCCCCCAAAGAACCCCAAAGCATTGGCGGCACACAATGAGAGTCAGTCAGAGCTGAGCATCTGCAATGCCCATTGCCGGTAGGGCCGAGAGTCCTTCCGGTGAGGAAGTAAGGATAGGGTGAGCCAGTCGATGTGAACCTGACTGTCGAGTGGTCGACCGGCTCATCAGGCGTCGGCCGCTCGGGACCAGCAGCGAACGCTCACCCGGCTATTCGTCCCAGCCCGGACCCCCGCTCATCTGTGTCGACACTGCCCTGCGAAGGGCTGCCATTTCCTCGGTCATTGCCCTCGTCACGTCATCGAGGGAAATAATGCCTTGGACCCCTCCAGACGGACTGACGACGGGCATCCGACGTACACCCCAGCGCGCCATCTTCTGAACGGACTCGAAAATGTCGGCGTCTGCCAAGATGACGACGAGGTCCTTGCTCATGGCGTCAGCCACTGTCGTACTGGCGTCATGACCCCATGCGGTGGCACGAAGAGCGATGTCTCGGTCGGTGACGATACCGGCCAGATGCCCATCGTTAGCGACCACGACCAAGCTGCCCACGTTGTGCAGGTCCATCTCGCGGGCGGCCGACTGCAGCGTTGCGTCGGGCGTACAAGTCACGGCAGGGCTGCTCATAAAGTCGCGGACAAGCATGGTCAATGCCTCCTCGTTAGACCGGTAGCTTCACGTCCAACATCACGTCATTCGTGGACCCTTGTCGCGCGTTTCTCTATGTCTCAATAAACCTCCCTCTCGATTGCCAGCAGAGGAGAAAGTCATCTTCTTATACTGGATGCGTGTTCAGCAGGAGCGTGTCAGAGGAGGCAGCCCGGTTACGTTACGGATGGTCTCGCCGCTGGGACTCAGTACCCTCGTCCAACCCAGGGACTTTGGACCCTGTACGAGTCCCGGCCCCAGGGTTAAACAAACCGTGATTATCGAGCCTGAGCGAGCGGGCTGCCCGCTCCAAGGGAGGTGAGGCCACTGCTTGACTTTCGGGCCTGTACGGAGCGCCTCACTGCTGTGGACGGGAGCTGACCCAAGTAACCGAGCGACAAGCGGGTCATCGTGGACCCTCTCGCTGAAGACCAGGGCATCTATTGCCTTTGAGGTGGCCAGTCGACACTTGAGGCGCGAATGCGGTTTGCGCCCGCCTGCGATGTCAGGAGGCGGGCGTTGTCGCGCCACTACGCACCTAGGCCTCGGGGTCATGAATGGTTGAGGGTTAGCACGCAGGGTCGGTGGCGCGAAGCGAGCGGTTCGGCGGCCAGACCGGTCCTGACCATTCCCCGACCAACTCCCCGAGGTGACGCAGGATGGGGCGAT
>DATHCF010000196.1:0-4095 GCA_035319705.1 Acidimicrobiales bacterium
CACCCGGCGCACGGCGTTGACCAGGTCGCCCCCTTTGATCTGCTTGAGGACGTACCCGCTGGCGCCGGCCAGAATGGCGGAGAACAGTGCCTCGTCGTCGGCGAACGACGTGAGCATGAGGCACTTGAGCTCCGGAAGGGCGGACCTGAGGTCGCGACAGACCTCCACGCCGTCACCGTCGGGAAGACGGACGTCCAGCACGGCCACGTCGGGACGGGTCGAGGGGACCCGCGCCATGGCCTCTTCTGCGCTCGAAGCCTCACCCACGACCGTCAGGTCGGGCTCCGCGTCGAACAGCTCGCGAAGCCCCCGGCGGACCACCTCGTGGTCGTCGAGAAGAAAGACCCTGGTGCTCACCTGTCCACCTCCTCCTCCTACTGTAGGCGGGCGACTCGCCACCGAAGACGCATCCCCCCGCCGTCGACGGCCTCGGCGCTGCTGTCGCCGCCCAGCAGCCGCGCTCGTTCCGCCAGCCCGGCGTCGACGGGGGGCACCGGTGCCGGCGCGTCGTCGACCACCTCCAACTCGAGACCGTCCTCGTCGACACGCACGTCGACCTCCACCACGCGCACCCCCGGGCGGTGCACGGCGCCGGCCACGGCCTGGCGGAGCGACATGATCAGGTGCTCAGCCGCGTGCCGGCCCACGGCGTCGTCGATCGGCCCGTCGAACTCGACGTGCACGTCGAGGCCGCGGCCTCCGGTCAGCTCCTCGACCACGTGCAGCACCTCTCCCCGCACGGAGCCGCTTTCCAGGCGACGGCTGGATCGGGCCATGGCGAAGACGGTGCTGCGGATCTGGCGGATGGTGTCGTCGAGCTCGTCGATGGCGGCCTGCAGGCGCTCGCCGGCCTCGGGTTGCCCGAGGATGCGACGCGCCGCCTGCAGGCTCAGGCCCACACCGAAGAGCCGGCGGATGGTGGTGTCGTGCAGGTCGCGGGCGATGCGCTCGCGCTCCTCGCTCAACGTCAGCTGACGGAGCCGGGCGTGGAGCCGGGCTTTGTCGATGGCCAGTCCGGCGGCCAGGGCCAACGAGGAGACAGTGGCCTCGTCCTCGTCGGTGAACGGTCCACCGCGCTTTTCGGTCAGGTAGAGGTTGCCGTAGGGATGGCCGTTCACCATCACCGGCACGCCGAGGAACGAGCTCATGGGCGGATGTCCCGGCGGGAACCCCGACCGCTGGGGGTGCTCGGCGATGTCGGCCAGGCGCAGGGGCTCCGGCTGCTTGATGAGCAAGCCGAGCATGCCCCGGCCTTCCGGGAGCCGGCCGATGGCCGCCACCTGCTCGGGGCTCATGCCCACGTGCACGAACTCGGCGAGGCCCGAGCCGGTCTCGTCCAGCACCCCGAGAGCGCCGTAGCGCGCCTCGACTGTATCCACCGCAGTCTGCACGATGGTGCGCAGGACGGTAGGCAGCTCCAGGTCCTCGGCTATGAGCAGCACGGCGCCGACCAGCGCCTGCAGCCGTCCGGTGTCCTGGATGCGGTGGTACGGCACGGAGAAATGCTACGTCGGCCGTGCCGATCTCCGACACGCCAACAGCCGAGGTCAGGCGAAGTCGTGCTCGAAGCCACCGGCTGCCAGCGGCCGGCCTTCGAAGGTTCGCCGGCCGCAGTCGGCCACGCAGTCTCCGATGGCGACCGGTGGCTCCAGCCCGCCGTCCCGAAAGGCCTCGACCAGCGCCGCCGGCTCGGGGCACGCCAGCACCAGCTCGTAGTCCTCGCCGCCGTACAAGGCGTCGTCGAGCGATGCTCCGGCGGCGACGGGCACGCGCAGGAGATCGAAGCCCACGTCCGAGGCGTCGGCCAGGTGTCCCAGATCGGCGGCCAAGCCGTCCGACACGTCGATCATGGCGGTGGCCCCGCCCAACCGTGCTCGCACCCCGGCGGCCGTGCGAGGCCGGGGACGCCGGTAGGCGGCGACCAGCTCGCCGGAGGCGTCGGCTTCCCTGCGCAGGAGCCGCAGGCCGGCCGCCGAGCCGCCCAGTGCGCCGGTGACGAAGAGATGGTCACCGGCACGCGCACCCGAGCGCAGCACCGGATTGGCCCGAGCGGGCAGGTCCCCGGTCATGGCCACCGACACCACCAGCTGGTCGGCACCGGAGAGGTCGCCACCCACCACCGGACAGCAGAACTCCCGAGCCGCCTGCGCCACTCCGTCCACCACCGAATCGAGATCGGTGTCGGGCGGACCGGCGATCGACACCACGGCGTGGCACGGCCTTCCACCCATGGCGGCGATGTCGCTCAGCGACGCCACCATGGCCCGCCATCCCAGATCGGCGGCGCCCATCACCGCCATGTCCCCGTGGACCCCGGCCACCACCAGATCGGTGGTGAGCAAGAGCCACGATCCGCCGGTTGGCCGGAGCACCGCGGCGTCGTCGCCGATCCACACCTCGCCCGCTGCCGGCTGGGGGCCGTGCCCGTGAAGACGCGCCGCCAGTCGCGCGATGGCAGCGAATTCGCCGCTTGGTTTCCCACGCCGGATGCTGCCCGGGCCGCTCTCCGTGGGACCGGAGTTGGGGCCGGGCATGTTACATGCCTACCATTGGTGGTAACCCTTGCCGCTGCCGTGGGCTCTGCCGACGACGCCGAGGGCAGACGGAGAAGCAGAGAGGAAACGACGCGCCGATGGCTCCCACCGCCAACAAGAAGCTGGCCAGCTGGGTCGAGGAGGTGGCAGCCCTGACCACTCCCGATCGGGTCGAGTGGTGCGACGGATCGGCAGAGGAGTACGAGCGCCTTTGTCAGCTCCTCGTCGACAACGGCACCTTCACCCGTCTGTCGGAGGCGAAACGCCCGGCCAGCTACTGGGCCCGTTCCGACCCGGAGGACGTGGCCCGGGTGGAGGACCGGACATTCATCTGCTCCGAGATCCAGGCGGACGCCGGGCCCACCAACAACTGGCGCCATCCCGACGAGATGCGCCGGAGCCTGATCGAGCTGTTCCACGGGTCGATGAAGGGCCGGACCATGTACGTGGTCCCGTTCTCCATGGGGCCGTTGGGGTCGCCCATCGCCCACATCGGCGTCGAGATCACCGACTCCCCGTACGTGGCGGTGTCGATGCGCATCATGACCCGCATGGGATCCGCCGTGCTCGACGTGCTGGGCGAGGAGGGCGAATTCGTCCCCTGCCTCCACTCGGTGGGTGCGCCCCTCGAACCCGGTCAACCCGACGTGGCGTGGCCGTGCAACCCGGACAACAGGTACATCGTGCACTTCCCCGAGACCAGGGAGATCTGGTCCTACGGGTCGGGGTACGGAGGCAACGCGCTGCTGGGCAAGAAATGCTTCGCCCTGCGCATCGCCTCGGTCATGGCCCGTGACGAGGGATGGCTGGCCGAGCACATGCTCATCCTGAAGCTCACCTCACCCGAGGGCGAGGTGAGCTACGTGACGGGCGCCTTCCCGTCGGCCTGTGGCAAGACCAACCTGGCCATGCTGGTCCCCACCCTGCCGGAATGGAAGGTGCAGACCATCGGCGACGACATCTGCTGGATGAAGTTCGGCGAAGACGGGCGACTGTGGGCCATCAACCCCGAAGCCGGGTTCTTCGGCGTGGCCCCGGGCACCTCCACCACCACCAACCCCAACGCCATGCAGACACTGTCGGCCAACACCATCTTCACCAACACGGCGCTCACCGACGACGGCGACGTGTGGTGGGAGGGTATCGACGGCCAGGCCCCCGCCCACCTCGTCGACTGGCGCGGCCAGGACTGGACGGCGCAGAGCGGGACGACAGCTGCCCATCCCAATGCCCGCTTCACCGTTCCCGTCACCCAGAACCCGGCCTTCGCCTCGGAGTGGGAGGACCCGAAGGGTGTGCCGGTGTCGGCCATCCTCTTCGGCGGGCGGCGCCGGTCCACCGTGCCGCTCGTGACCGAGGCCTTCGACTGGCGCCAGGGGGTCTTCCTGGGTTCGATCATGTCGTCGGAGACCACGGCGGCCGCCACCGGAGCGGTGGGGACGTTGCGCCGGGATCCCTTCGCCATGCTCCCGTTCTGCGGATACAACATGGCCGACTACTTCGGGCACTGGCTGCGCATCGGCAAGTCGACCGACGCCTCCAAGCTGCCGAGGCTCTTCTA
>DATHCF010000197.1:0-6028 GCA_035319705.1 Acidimicrobiales bacterium
CGTGTACCGAAAGGCGCAGTTGTGCAGCGCCGCCTTGCAGGCCTGCTCGGAGGGATCGGCGGCGGCCACCGCCACCACCTCCCCGTCCTCGACGAGCAGGCGCAGTCCGTCGGCGTGGATCTGCCCGATCACGCCGCAACCAACGAGACCTACCCGGACTGCCTCCACGGCCCCCCCCGACGGGGAAGATCATGGCAGAGTCGGGGCTCCATGGACGCTGGCATCACCGTCACCGCTCGGGCCGACGGCTCCTTCGACGTCGTCGTGCAGGACGGTCGGCAGCGGACCAGCCACGTGGTCACCGTGCCCGCCGGCCTGGCCGGCGAACTGGGGGCGGCCGGATGCGACGACATCAGGCTGGTGCGCAGCTCGTTCGAGTTCCTCCTCGAGCGCGAGCCGCCGACCTCGATCCTGTCCCGGTTCGGGCTGGAGGTGATCGAGCGCTATTTCCCCGAGTACCGGCGGGAGATGGCCCGGCGGCTGGCCGGACAGGTTCCGCCGTGACCTAAGGTGCCGCGGTGACGCCGTTGCCGGAACCGACCCGCCACGTGGAGTTCGAGACCTGCTGCAACTTCCGTGATCTCGGCGGGTACCCGGCCTCTGACGGACGGCGGACGCGTTGGCGCACCCTGTTCCGGGCCGACGGCCTGAGCCAGCTGACCGAGGCCGACTTCGCCGTGCTCCGTTCGCTGGCGGTGCGCAGCGTGCTCGATCTGCGGACGGATCTGGAGGTCGAGTCACGGGGCCGGTTCCCGAGCGACGTCCCCGGCGTCACCTACTACCACCTGCCGTTGACCGACACCCTGCCCGGGGCGGAGGACGTCCCCGATTGGGGCGACACCGGCTACGTGGCCAAGCGGTATGCCTCCTATCTCCAAGGTGGCGCCACCAGCCTCTGCACCGCCCTCGAGGTGTTGTCCGATCCGGGAAACCTGCCGGCCGTGTTCCACTGCAGCGTGGGCAAGGACCGTACCGGCGTCCTCGCCGCCGTGGTGTTAGGGCTGCTCGGCGTCCCCGACGACGTGATCGTCGAGGACTACGTCCTGTCGTCCATGGCCATGACCCAGATCCTCGAGCGCCTGCGCCAGGAGTATCCCGACGCCGCTGACGAAGTGGCGCGCTTCGCCCCTGTCATCCTCTCGGTGGAGCCGACCACGATGGCGGGATTCCTCCGGGTCGTTCACGATCAGTACGGATCGTTCGAAGGTCTGGCCGAGGCGCTCGACCGGCACTCGGCTGTCGAGCGCCTGCGCCAGACCCTCCTCGAGCCCGCCTGACAAGGGCTGCTCAGCGCCTCCAGGCGAGTGATTCGATCCGGGCCTTGAGCTCGTCGTCCAGCCGGGCAGCCACGTCCAAGGCGGCCATGTTCTCCCGCACCTGCTCCACCCGGCTGGCCCCGGTGATGACGGTGGACACCCGGGGGTTCTTCGTGCACCAGGCCAGGGCAAGCTGGGCCAAGGTGCAGTCGAGCTCGTCGGCCACGGCTTTGAGCGAACGGACCATGTCGTTCGCCCGGGAGTCGGTGAGCATGTCGCGCAGCCATTCGTAGCCGGGAAGGCTGGCCCGGCTGCCCTCGGGCACGCCCTGGAGGTACTTGCCACTCAACAAGCCGGAGGCGAGAGGGCTCCAGGTGGTGAGACCAAGACCGATCTCGTCGTACAGGCGCGCGTACTCGCGCTCCACCTTGCGCCGGTTGAACAGGTTGTACTCCGGCTGCTCCATCACCGGCTTGTGCAGGTGATGCCGTTCGGCGATCTCCCAGGCGGCCCGGATCTCGTCCGCCGCCCATTCAGAAGTTCCCCAGTAGAGGGCCTTGCCGGCGCTCACGATGTCGGACATGGCCCACACCGTCTCCTCGATGGGCGTTTCGGGGTCCGCCCGGTGACAGAACAGAAGGTCGACGAAGTCCAGCCCCAGCCGCTCGAGCGAGCCGTCGACGGCCTGCATGAGGTACTTGCGGTTGAGGGTGTTGCGCATGTTCGGCTCGTCGTGCAGGCCCCAGAAGAGCTTGGTGGACACCAGGTAACGGTGCCGTGGCCAGCCCAGGGCTTCGAAGGCCTTGCCCATGATCCGTTCGGATTCGCCCCCCGAGTAGGCCTCGGCGTTGTCGAAGAAGTTCACTCCGGCCTCGCCGGCCGCCCCGATTGCCTCGCTGGCCAGGCCGACGTCGACCTGCGGGCCGAAGGTGACCCATGAACCGAACGACAGGACGCTCACCTTGAGCCCGCTGCGCCCCAGGCGCCGATACTCCATCTTCATCGCCGTCACCGTAGGGGAGCGCTCCCCGCCCCTCAAGGCGAGGTGGCCACCGGCGGCGAATGAGGAGCGTGCGCGCAGTCCCCGGCCCCGTCCATGCGCCGCCGGCTCGCCCACCACAGGGCGCCCAGGGCGAGAAGGGCCAGCCCGTCGAGGACGCTGGTGGGACCGAGGCGGATGGCGAGCGGCACCACGTGCACCGGCCGGGTGGCCGGGATCAGTCCCGCCCTCGAGAAGATCAGCTGGACCACCAGGCCCGCCACCACCATCGACATCCACAACAGTGCCACCATGCGCAGGGCCGTCCCCGTTCCGTAGTACCGGCGGTAGACGAGCACCAAGGGGGCGGCCAGCAGGTCGGCGAACACGAAGGTCACCACCGCGCCGAAGGCGATCCCCCCGTGCCACAGCGCCGCCGCCAGCGGGACGTTGCCCACCGAGCACACGCAGCTGGCAAAGGCGATGACCGGTGCCACCGCCGCGTTCTCGAGGTCCGACCAGGCGCCGTGCCCGTGCACAAAGGCGGCGTTCCACCCCGTGGCGGGGACGACGGTGGCCAGGAACCCGGCCACCACGAAGCCGACGAGCAGCTCACGGCGGACGGTGTAGAGCTCGGCGTAGGCGCGGTGCGCCACCTCGGTCCACGACGAGCGCCGGCGGAGTCGAAGGCGCCACGGCTCTGCCGGGCCGGCGCGCTCCTCGCCGGGATGGTGGTGGTCGTGGTGGTCGTGACCTCCTGTCGCCGGCATCGACATGGCCCGGCGCCGGGCGTCGTCCGGCGTGCCGCGTCGCATGACGAGGCCGCCACCCAGCACCAGCACCGCGATCATGACGGGCGCGCCTGCCAGCTCGGCGGCCAGGAACGGCCAACCGACGAGGACGACCAGCACGATGCCGAGCTCGACGACCAGATTGGTGGAGGCGACCATGAACACCATGGCCGAGACGAAGTCGGCCCCCCTGGCCACGAGCGCCCGGGCCATGGACGCGGCCGCGTAGGAGCAGGACGACGAGACCGCTCCCAGCCCGGTGGCCCGCAGCACGGCGGCAGGGCGGTGATTGCCGAGGACATGCTCCATCTCCTGCCGGCTCACGAACGTCTGTACCGCCCCCGACAGCGAGAAGCCGAGCACCAGAGCCCACAGCGTCTGCCACAGCATGAAGAAGGACTCACGAAGCGAGCGCCCGGCGTCGAGCAGCACCACGTTCGTGGCCGGGACGAAGACGGCGGGGAGCTGCACCGCCTGGGACGCTACGGCCTGCGACCGGGCGGCCATGCCCGGGGGTCGGCTACGGCCGGCCCGCTCCCATGAGCCCGTCGGACCAGATGGGTTGGATCTGCACGTCCTGGCCCGTGCTGGGGGCGTCGACGATGTCACCGTTGCCCACGTAGATGCCCACGTGCGTGGCGGTGCCGCCCGAGCCCCAGAAGACGAGGTCCCCCGGTTCCATGTCGCCGAGCGGCACCCGGGTGGTCGCCTCGTACTGGTCCTCGGCGGTCCGGGGCAGGCTCACTCCAGCCTGGCGGTAGGACCACTGGGTCAGTCCCGAGCAGTCGAAGCCGTGGCCCGGGTCCTCGGCGCCCCACTGGTAGGGCACGCCGATCTGGCTCTCGGCTGCCTCTATGGCCACGCCCGCTGCTCCGTCCGGGGGTGGGTTGGCGCCACTACCGCCGAGATCGGGCCGATCGGCCGCTTCCTCGCCCGCCACCAGGCTGGCGATCTCGCCGTTCAGCGAATGCAGCGTCGCCTGCTCGGAGGCGGTGGTGGCCTGGGCGGCCGACTGGGCGGCGGCGATCTGGTCGACCGTCGCCTGTTGTTGGGCCTCGCCGGCCTGCAGTTGTGCCTGCTCGTCCGACAGGCGGTCCTGCGCCAGTCGCAGGTTGTCCAGGGCTGTCGTCATGCTGCCAGTGGCGAGGTTCGTGTACTCCTGGGTCACTGCCGCCTGTTCGCCGTTCTGGCCGAAGACGGTCCCGAGTCCCGAGTCGCTGGCGCCCGTTTCGTAGGCGGCGAGCGCCTGGTTGCGCAGTGCCGACTGATCCGCCGACATGTGCGCCTGATCGGCGGCGATGCTCGCTTGTATCTGGCCGATCTGCGACTGGATGGAGGAAAGCTGCTGTTGGGCTTCCTCGAACTGTTGTGCCAGCGCGTCGAGCTTGGACTGGTCGGCCTGCAGCTCGGCGTTCACCTGCGCCGCTTGAGCGCGCTCGGAGGAGATGGTGTCGGCGCTGGCCGGTCGTCCCGTCGGAACGACGGCCACGAGAAGCACTGTGACGACAGATCCCGCGACGAGAACCGCACAACGCTGCGGCCGCCGCTCGGACCGTGCCGTCGAGGAAATCTCGACGTCAGTCACAATGGGCGGATTGCTTAGCAAGCCGCCGCGCGCCCGTGCAAACCGGCCATGCCTGTTTTCGGCAAAAAATCCTTTGACCTGGGAGAATTTGGCCGCTTCAACCGTGTGGCACAACACCGGTGGATCAGGTCAGGCGCACACCTCTCCGCCGTTCACGTCGAGGGCCTGACCGGTCATCCCGGCCGACAGCTCCGACGCCAGGAACACGATGGCGCCAGCCACTTGGGCATCGGTTGGGATGCTTCCCAAGGGGATGTCGCGGGTGATCTCGCCGATCACGTCTTCCTCCGACATGCTGCGTCGTTCGGCGGTCATGCGCACGTACAGCTCCACCTGCGGTCCCCACATCCAGCCGGGCAGAACGGAATTGACGCGGATGCCGAAGCGACCCAGCTCTTTGGCCAACACACGTGCGGCCACTAGCAGGCCGCCTTTGGAGACGGCGTAGCCACCTTCGAGGGGGAGTGGCTTTCGGATGATCATCGAGTTGACGAAGATGATCGAACCACTGCCCTGCTCGGTCATGACCGGTACGAACGCCTGGGACACCTGCAACGGACCGAACAGATTGACTTCGGTCAGGCGTCGCCAGTCCTCGAGCTCCACCCGGCGGAACGTCTTGAACACGTCCTCCAGATAGGCGTTGTTCACCAGGGCGTCCACGCGGCCGAAAGCCTGCATCGTCTGGTCGGCCAGAGCCGAGCACTGCGCCGCGTCGGTCATATCGGTGGGGACCACCACTGCCCGTCGTCCCAGAGCCGTGACCTCGGCGGCCACCTGCTCGAGCACGGCCTGTTTCCGCGCCGCCAGCACGACATCGGCGCCGTGGGTGGCACAGGCGACCGCCGCCTGCCGGCCCAGGCCGGGTCCCGCCCCCACCACCACACACACGCGCCCTTCGAGCAGCACCGACCCTCCCCGAACCCCGCGCAGCCATGCCGGCCGAGCCCGCCCGGGACGCTACCAAGCGCGGTGGTGAGGACCACCTTGTGCTTCCGCCCCTTGCCAGGTGGACCGGAGGGGCGGATAGTGAAAGGTGCCGGCGGGCGGAACGTGCCCGGCCGTCGGCACCCGGAGGCTGGAGAGCCCGTATGGCGGTGGACCCATTCGAAGCGTTCGAATCACCGGACCTGGCCTTCGAGCCGCCTGAGGCCGTGCCGGCATCAGCGGCGCCGTGCTCGGTCGCCCACGCCCAGATCCTGGAGATGACCCGCGAGCTGCCGGCGGTGGCCAACAAGGGGGACCACGCCCGGCTCAGCTGCCAGGCCTCACAGCTCCTCGAGGCCTTCGTCCGCCACGTCGAGGAGGAGCGCCCCCTGGTGCTGCGCCTTCCGCCGTTGACGGCCCGGCTGGTGCAGAAGGGTCAGCAGCGGGTCGTCGACCGCCTGGTGACGCTGGTGCTCGAAGCGGACCTGGC
>DATHCF010000198.1:0-2557 GCA_035319705.1 Acidimicrobiales bacterium
ACAACCAACGGCCAGAGACTCGGGCTGCAGATCTCGTCCCGTGGCCAGACGGTGTCCCTGGCGCTGAACGGCCAACTGCCGCCCGGGCAGGTGCTGTTCCAGCTTCCGTCGTTCGTGGCTGACATCGCCGCCACGTCGGCGGGCACGGTCGACCAGGCGACCGGGACAGTGACGTTGTCGCCCGGCACCAGAAGCGTCACCGTCCAGCTGGGCGGCGCCCCCACACCCTGAGGGCCATTCCTTCGGTGGGCCCCGGGGATGAGGACTAACTCCAGAGTGTCTCCAGATCCACGACGACACGATGGGTCGATTGGGTGCTCACCTGGGCGACGCTCCGGTTGGGCAGCTCCTCCTCGATTCGCAGTAGTGGCGTCACCGTGTCATCGAGAAAGCGGCTCGCCGCAGCATACCCATGTCGATCATTCATGGCGTAACGGTGGTAGGGCATACGCAGCGGTGAGTAGAGATGAAGCTCATCCTGGGCGCGAGTGATAGCGACGTAAAAGAGACGCCGCTCCTCCTCAAGGCCCCCGGGGGCCCCAAGTGCCATGTCGACGGGGATCGCCCCTTCGATGACGTGAGGGATGTGCACAACCGGCCACTCGAGACCCTTGGCAGAATGGATGGTCGAGATGATGACGTAGTCCTCATCGAGGTGAGGAGGTCCGGCATTGTCACCCGTGGACCGAGGTGGATCCAAGGTGAGCTCCGCCACCCACCTGGGCAGATCAGCCGCCTTTCCGGCCGCGGCGACGAGGCGTTCGAGGTCGTGGAGCCGGGATTGGAAGTCTCGGTAGCGGTCCCGCAGTATTGGCCGGATGGCATCGAGGACCGCTCCGGCTCGAACGCCTGCCGCCTGCTCTTGCCGAGCCTTGGCAAGGGCGTCCAGCGTGGCGGAGAGGGCAGAACGGGCAGGGGGTGGAACCTTCGCCACCACATCAGGCCACGAACACAGGATGTCCCCAGCTCTAGCCTCCACTGACCCGATCAGGGCTCGTGCCCGAGCCGGCGCGATGTGGGGGTGCAGTCGGAGGATCCGGTACCAGGCGACCTCGTCGCGTGGGTTGTCGAGGACCCGCGCTGCGGTCACAAAGTCCTTCACGTGCGCCGCCTCGAGGAATCGCAGACCCCCGTACTTTCGATAGGGGACCTTCCGGGCCGACAACTCGAGTTCGATGAGGTCGCTGTGATGTCCCGCCCGAACGAGTACCGCTTGCTCTCGGAGCGGTCGCCCGGCTTCTTGAGCATCCAAGACCCTGGTCACGACGGCGCGGGCCTCGGACGAGGCGTCATGACATCGGGTCCATGAGGGTTTGATAACGGCGCAATTGCGTTCGGACACGAGGTGGATGTCCGGACCCTCTTCTTTACGGACCACGTTGGCAACGTCCAGAATCCCCTGATGCGAACGGTAATTGTGCTCGAGCCGGATGATCGTCGACTCAGGCAACCCGCAGACGAACTCACGCAGGTGACGCGAGTCGGCTCCTCGGAATCCGTAGATGGACTGAGCCTCGTCTCCCACGACAGTGAGACCTTCACCATCCGGGGCAAGGAGTCGCACAATCTCGACCTGGAGGGTATTTACGTCCTGGTACTCGTCAACGAGCACATAGTCGAACTGTTGGGCTAGCTGCGGCCCGAGCTCAGGGTGACCCAGTAGTGCTCGCCAGAACAGGAGCAGGTCGTCGTAGTCGAGCAGTCCCGCGGCCCGTTTCCGGGCCGTGAAGGCTCGGAACAGCTCCGCGATGGCATCGATATGTGGCTCACACCAGGGGTACTCAGCTGGGAGAAGATCCCTGATCGGGACACCACTGTTGACCGATCGGGAGTAGATCTCGACGAGGATGTGAGAGCGCGGAAACCTTACGTCGGTGCCGGTCAGCGCAACCTGCCCTCGAAGGAGATCCATGAGGTCTGAGGCCTCCGGGGGATCCAGGACCCCGAGTCCCTCGGTGAGTCCCAGGGGCCCTGCGTAGGCCCGGACGTAGTAGTGAGCGACCGCGTGGAAGGTGCCCCCTCGGGGACGCTGACCGCCGCGCAGCCCTACCAGTGCAGCGGCCCGGGACAGCATGTCGTCGGCAGCTCGGCGCGTGAAGGTCAGGAGCAGGATCCGCTCCGGTGAAGTGCTCCGCTCCAGAAGACACGCCACGCGAGCGGTCAGCGCCCGGGTCTTTCCCGTACCGGCGCCGGCGACGACAACCAACGGTGAGTCACCATGAGTGGCTGTCGCCAGTTGGGCCTCGTCGAGGCCGTCATCCCAAGACCCGAAGGCCTTCCGCGAGGCGAACATACGTTCGATAGTAGCCCGTCCTCAGGGCTGCGTCACAGAGGAGATCGAGATCGCGGGACGGGGACGGCGATTGGGCGCCTAGCGCGCCCCGGACCGACACCCACGGCCACGTCATCGCTGCCCAAACCACCCCGCCGAGGGCAGGACCGGGCGAGTGTTCCTCGGCTGCGAACGGGACACCGGGGAGGGCCCATTCCTCGCCGCCTAGCGCCTCTGGGGCCCGCTGAAGCCGCTCTGGGACGACGCAGGGTGTGGTCCCTTCCG
>DATHCF010000199.1:0-7234 GCA_035319705.1 Acidimicrobiales bacterium
TCTGTATCTTGATCTCGATGTCGACGCCGGCCGGAAGGTCGAGGCGCTGCAGGGAGTCGACGGTCTTCGGCGTGTGCTCGACGATGTCCACCAGACGCTTGTGCACCCGCATCTCGAAGTGCTCCCGGCTGTCCTTGTACTTGTGCGGTGAGCGGATCACCGTGTAGCGGTGCTTCTCGGTGGGAAGCGGGACCGGCCCCTGCACCTTGGCTTGGGTACGCAGCACCGTCTGGACGATCTTCTCGGTCGATTGATCGAGGATCTCGTGGTCATAGGCCTTCAGCCTGATCCGGATCTTCTGCTTGGAGGCGTCGGCCATGACAGCTACCTACCAGTACCGCTCGGTCGCCCCGGCCCTACTTGAGGACCTTGGTGACCCGCCCGGAGCCCACGGTACGTCCACCCTCGCGGATGGCGAAGAGCAGCCCCTCCTCCATGGCGATGGGCTTCTGCAGTTCCACCGTCATCTCCGTGTTGTCACCGGGCATGACCATCTCGGTGCCCTCGGGCAGGGTGATGGAGCCGGTGACGTCGGTGGTCCGGAAGTAGAACTGCGGCCGGTAGTTGTTGAAGAACGGCTTGTGCCGGCCACCCTCCTCCTTGGTGAGCACGTAGACCTGCGCCTCGAAGTTGGTGTGCGGGGTGATGGACCCCGGCTTGGCCAGCACCTGGCCGCGCTCCACGTCTTCCTTTTTGGTGCCGCGCAGCAGGGCGCCGATGTTGTCGCCGGCACGGCCCTCGTCGAGGAGCTTGCGGAACATCTCCACCCCGGTGACGACCGTCTTCTGGGTGGGACGCAGGCCGACGATCTCGACCTCCTCCCCCACCTTGATGATGCCCTGCTCCACCTTGCCGGTCACGACGGTGCCTCGGCCGGTGATGGTCATGACGTCCTCGATCGGCATGAGGAACGGCCGGTCGAGGGGACGGGTGGGCTCGGGGATGTAGTCGTCGACCGCGTCCATGAGCTCGAGGATCTTCCCCGCCCATTCGGCGTCGCCCTCGAGCGCCTTGAGGGCGCTCACCCGCACCACGGGGATGTCGTCGCCGGGGAAGCCGTACTGGCCGAGCAGCTCGCGCACCTCCAGCTCCACCAGGTCGAGCAGCTCCTCGTCGTCCACCATGTCGGCCTTGTTGAGGGCCACCACGATGGAGGGTACGCCGACCTGCCGGGCCAGAAGCACGTGCTCCCGGGTCTGGGGCATGGGGCCGTCCGCAGCCGACACCACCAGAATGGCCCCGTCCACCTGGGCGGCGCCGGTGATCATGTTCTTGATGTAGTCGGCATGTCCCGGCATGTCGACGTGCGCGTAGTGGCGCTTGTCCGTCTCGTACTCGACGTGGGCGATGTTGATGGTGATGCCCCGCTGCTTCTCCTCCGGCGCCTTGTCGATCTGCTCGAAGGCGGTGAAGGCCACGTTCGGGTTCTTGTCGTGCAGGACCTTCGTCATGGCGGCGGTCAGCGTCGTCTTGCCATGGTCGATGTGGCCCATCGTCCCGACGTTGATATGGGGCTTCGACCGCTCGAACTTCTGCTTGGCCATGTGAACGCTCCGGCTTTCTCATGTCGGGTGCCGCCCCTTCGGCGACAGCCGTCTGTTGGTCCTGATGCTTCGGTTTCCGGGCTACTCGCCCCGGGCCCGGGCCACGATCTCCCGGGAGATCGAGTCCGGCACCTCGTGGTAGGCGCTGAACTGCATGGTGTAGGTGGCCCGGCCCTGGGTGCGCGAACGCAGGTCGGTAGCGTAGCCGAACATGTCGGCCAGGGGCACCAGAGCCCGCACCACCTGGCTGGACCCACGCTGCTCCATGCCTTCCACCCTCCCCCTCCGGGACGAGAGGTCGCCGATGACGTCCCCCATGTACTCCTCGGGGGTCACCACCTCCACGGCCATGACCGGCTCCAGCAACACGGGGGATGCCCGGCGGGCCGCTTCCTTCACCGCCATGGACCCGGCGATCTTGAAGGCCATCTCGGAGGAGTCCACCTCGTGGTACGACCCGAAGGTGAGGGTCACCCGCACGTCCACCATGGGGTAGCCGGCCAGCACGCCGTTGGTCAGCGCCTCCTGGATGCCGGCGTCCACCGCCGGGATGTACTCCTTCGGGATCACCCCGCCGGTGATCTTGTCCACGAACTCGTATCCCCCGCCGGGCCCGGTCGGCTCCAGGGTGATGACCACGTGTCCGTACTGGCCGCGACCGCCGGTCTGGCGCACGTAGCGCCCTTCCACCTTTTCGGCCGTCTTGCGGATGGTCTCGCGGTAGGCGACCTGGGGCTTGCCCACGTTGGCGTCCACCGAGAACTCGCGCAGCATGCGGTCGACGAGCACTTCGAGGTGCAGCTCGCCCATGCCGGAGATGACGGTCTGACCGGTCTCCTCGTCGCTGCGCACGCGGAAGGTGGGGTCCTCCTCCGACAGCGCGTACAAGGCCTTGGACAGCTTGTCCTGGTCGGCCTTGGTCTTCGGCTCGACGGCCACGTGGATCACCGGCTCGGGGAACTCGAGCCTCTCGAGCAGCACGGGATGGGCCAGGTCGCACAGGGTGTCGCCGGTGGTGGTGTCCTTGAGCCCGACCACCGCCACGATGTCGCCGGTGAAGATGGCGTCTTTGTCCTCGCGGTGGTTGGCGTGCATCTGCAGGATGCGTCCCACCCGCTCCTTGCGTCCCTTCGTCGAGTTCTGGATGTTGGCGCCCTTGGTCAGGCTGCCCGAGTAGACGCGGATGTAGGTGAGCTTGCCCACATAGGGGTCGGTCATGATCTTGAAGGCCAGCGCGGCGAAGGGATCGGCGTCGTCGGCCTTGCGGTCCACCACTTCCTCCTTGGGGGTGATGCCGTGGGCGGGCGGGACGTCGAGAGGGCTCGGCAGGTAGTCCACCACGGCGTCGAGCAGCGGCTGCACGGCCTTGTTCTTGAAGGCCGATCCGCACAGCACGGGCACCACCTGGCTGGCGACGGTGGCGCGCCGCAGGGCCCGGCGGAGGTCGTCGGCGGTGATCTCCTCCTCGGCGACGTAGCGCTCCATGATGGTGTCGTCGTAGTTCGACAGCACGTCCACCAGCTCGTGGCGGGCCTCGTCGGCCGCCTCGGCCATGTCGGCCGGCACGGGCTGGGTCTCCCACTTCTCGCCCATGTCGTCGCCCCAAACCAGGGCTTCCATGGTGAGAAGGTCCGCCACGCCCTTGTAGCTGCCCTCCACGCCGATGGGCAGCTGGACCACGGCCGGCGTGGCCTCCAGGCGGTCGCGGATCATGGTGACGGTGCGCGGGAAGTCCGCCCCGATGCGGTCCATCTTGTTCACGAAGCAGACGCGCGGGACCTGGTACTTGTTGGCCTGGCGCCACACCGTCTCGGTCTGGGGCTCGACGCCGGCCACGGCGTCGAACACCGCCACCGCGCCGTCGAGCACACGCAGCGACCGCTCCACCTCCACGGTGAAGTCCACGTGTCCGGGGGTGTCGATGATGTTGATCCAGCAGTCGCGCCACTTGCAGGTGGTGGCGGCCGAGGTGATGGTGATGCCGCGCTCCTGCTCCTGGATCATCCAGTCCATGGTGGCGGCACCCTCGTGGACCTCGCCGATCTTGTAGTTCTTGCCCGTGTAGTAGAGGATGCGCTCGGTGGTGGTGGTCTTGCCCGCGTCGATGTGGGCCATGATCCCGATGTTGCGGGTCCGGGCCAGCGGGAACTCTCGGATGGGGCGTGCTTCGGCCATGGTCGTTTTCTCTTGGGTGGTCTCTATGCGCCGGGAGCCGGCCGCCACGGCGCCGGTGGATGTCGGCGCCGGAGCCGGCGGGCTACCAGCGGTAGTGGGCGAAGGCCTTGTTGGACTCGGCCATCTTGTGCATGTCCTCGCGGCGCTTGACGCTGGCGCCGGTGCTGTTGGCTGCATCGAGTAGCTCGTTGGCCAGCCGGTCGGCCATGGTCTTCTCCCGGCGCTGCTTGGAGAAGCCCACCAGCCACCGGATGGCCAGGGTGGTGGCCCGCCGGGGACGGACGTCGACCGGCACCTGGTAGGTGGCGCCGCCCACCCGGCGGCTCTTCACCTCGAGCTCGGGGCGGGTGTTCTCCACTGCCCGCTTCAAGATGGTGATGGGGTCGCCGCCGGTGCGGTCTTTGACCGTGTCGAGGGCGTCGTAGACGATGTGCTCGGCCAGGGTGCGCTTGCCGCGCGACAGCACCTTGTTCACCACCTGGGTGACGAGCACCGAGCGGTAGACGGGGTCGGGGACGAGCTCGCGGCGCTGGGCGGGGCCGTTGCGGGGCACCTCAGGACTCCTTCTTGGCGCCGTAACGGGAACGGGCCTGGTTGCGCTCGCGGACCCCGGCGGCATCGAGCGCCCCGCGGATCACCTTGTAGCGCACCCCGGGCAGGTCCTTCACCCGGCCCCCGCGGACCAGCACGATCGAGTGCTCCTGGAGGTTGTGCCCCACGCCGGGGATGTAGGCGCTCACCTCCATGCCGCTCGTGAGCCGCACCCGGGCCACCTTGCGCAGGGCGGAGTTCGGCTTCTTCGGCGTGGTGGTGAAGACCCGCGTGCAGACCCCGCGGCGCTGGGGCGCGCCCTTCAGTGCCGGGGTCTTGGTCTTCGACTGCTTCGTCGCCCGGCCCTTGCGGACCAGCTGCTCGATGGTGGGCACGCGTGACCTCTAACGGGAATTTCGACTCGGAGAACGCCGGCGAACGGTGATCGCACCCTGGGCGCGCCCGCCCGCACAGCGAGTCGATGGTAATGGTACCGCCCCTGACCGGCAACCGGTCCGGGGGCCGGCACGGGCGACGGAGAGACGGGGAGTGGACGGGGCCTGCCGTCGTCAGGCGCCCGCTTCCATCTGGCCGTCGCCGCCACCGGTCTCGCCGTAGCCGCCGGCGGGCTCCCCGCCGGAGCCGTCGCCGGTGCGCTCGGCCGGCCCGCTCACCTCCGTCGGGAACCAGGAGCTGTCGCCGCGGCCCAGCTCGGCCAGGCTCTGCACCTCCTCGGTGTCCACCGGGCTGCCCACGTCACGCAGCCAGGCGGCGAGGTCCTCGGTCTCCTCGTCGTAGCCGTAGCTGCGCAGCGACAGGCCCACGGCGTCGGGCAGGTCGACCTCGATGTCGCGGTAGCGGGTCATGCCGCTTCCGGCGGGGATCAGCTTGCCGATGATGATGTTCTCCTTGAGCCCGAACAGCTGGTCCGAGCGGCCCTCGATGGCCGCCTCGGTCAGCACCCGGGTGGTCTCCTGGAAGGAGGCCGCCGACAGCCACGAGTCGGTGGCCAACGACGCCTTGGTGATGCCCATGAGCTCGGGACGGCCCTCGGCCGGGCGCTTGCCCTCCTGCACGAGCGCCCGGTTGATCTCGGCGTAGATCTGGGCGTCGACACGCTCGCCCGGAAGCAAGGGGGCGTCGCCCGGCTCGGCCACGAGCACCCGGCGCAGCATCTGGCGCACGATCAGCTCGATGTGCTTGTCGTGGATCGACACGCCCTGGTCCCGGTAGACCTTCTGGACCTCCTCCACCAGGTACTGCTGTGTCTCGCGGATGCCCTTGACCTCGAGCAGCTCCTTCGGGTCCTTCGGCCCCTCGACCAGCGCGTCACCGGCGGCCACCTCCTGGCCCTCGCGGACCTCGAGGTGGGCGCGGCTGCCGACCACCACCGACTCCTCGGCCCCGTCGTCGGCCACCACCGTGACGCGACGGCCGGTCTCCTCGTCCTCGAGGCGCACCACGCCCGAGTGGTGGGCCAGCACGGCGGCACCCTTCGGGGTTCGGGCCTCGAACAGCTCGACCACACGGGGAAGGCCGTGGGTGATGTCCTCGCCGGCCACGCCACCGGCGTGGAACGTCCGCATGGTGAGCTGGGTGCCGGGCTCGCCGATGGACTGCGCGGCGATCACACCCACCGCCTCGCCCAGCTCGATGAGGCGGCCGGTGGCCAGCGATTGGCCGTAGCAGGCGGCGCACACGCCGTGCTCGGCCTCGCAGGTGAGCACCGAGCGGACACGGACACGGTTGAGCCCGGCGTCGTCGCGCAGCTGGGCCACGAGGTCGTCGTCGAGCAGGGTGCCGCCGGCCAGCACGGTGCCGTCGGACAGCGTGACGTCCTCGGCCAGGAGCCGGCCGTAGGCGCGCGTCTCGAGGTACGAGCGGCGGGTGGGCTGGTCGGGGACCACGTCCTCGAGCCAGATGCCGCGGCTGGTGCCGCAGTCCTCCTCGCGCACGATGAGCTCCTGGGCCACGTCCACCAGGCGGCGGGTGAGGTAACCGGAGTCGGCAGTGCGCAGGGCGGTGTCGGCCAGTCCCTTGCGGGCGCCGTGGGTGGAGATGAAGTACTCGAGCACCGACAGGCCCTCGCGGAACGAGGACTTGATGGCCCGGGGGATCATCTCGCCCCGGGGGTTGGACACCAGTCCCTTCATGCCGGCGATCTGGCGGATCTGCTGGCTGTTCCCCCGGGCGCCGGAGTCGACCATCATGTCGAGCGGGTTGAAGGCCATGGCCGACAGCGACTTCTCCATGGCCCGTCCCACGTCGGAGGTGGCCGACGTCCAGATCTCGATCTCCTTCTGGCGCCGCTCGTCGTCGGTGATGATGCCCCGCTTGAACTGCGCTTCGGCCTTCTCCGCCTCACGCTCGTAGCGGTCCAGGATGGCCTGCTTGTCCGCCGGCGTACGCACGTCGTCGATGGAGATGGTGAGACCGGACTGGGCGGCGAAGCGGAAACCCAGGGCCTTTATGCGGTCGAGGCTCTGTGCCACCACGTGCTTGGGCTCGGTGGCGGCGATCTCCTCCACGATGCCCCCGATCGGCGTGTTGCGCTTGCCCACCACGTCGTTCACGAAGCGGAAGCCCTTGGGCAGGGCCCCGTTGAAGAACACCCGGCCCGGGGTGGTCTCGACCGACAGCACGGCGCCGTTGCCCGAACCGTCCGCCGGCCCGCCGGCAGCAGAAGAGGCATCGCCGGCGACATGGGCGATGTCGAAACGCCCGCCCTCGGCCTCGTCGGCCACCGCCCCGTCGGCGGCGCCGACGTCGGACCCGCTGTCGGCCACGCCGTCACCCTGCGACTTGGCCAGGGCGGCGGCCAGCGAGCTGCCGGCGTTGGGCCGAAGCACGATCTTGGCGTGGATGTCGACCTCACCCTCGTCGTAGGCGCGCTCCACCTCGTAGGCGTGGCGGAACACCCGGCCCTCGCCCTTGGCCCCGTCGACCAGCAGGGTGAGGTAGTAGGCGCCGAACACCATGTCCTG
>DATHCF010000200.1:0-4039 GCA_035319705.1 Acidimicrobiales bacterium
TTACGGCAGCAGGGCAGGAGGGACTCGAACCCCCAACCGCCGGTTTTGGAGACCGGTGCTCTACCAATTGAGCTACTGCCCTCGGCGGCCACGACACCGGTCACCAGCCATCCGGCCCCGACAGGCCGGGTTCCCACGATACCACCGGCCCTAGCCGCTACCTCGGGCAGCGCCCGCTCGCCAGGGCCTCGCCGGAAGCCCGGCGGCCTGCGGTTTCAGGGCCTCAGCGGGTCTCCTTGTGGACGGTGTGGCGCCGGTCCCACTGGCAGTACTTGTTCATCTCGATGCGCTCGCGGTCGTTCTGCTTGTTCTTGGTGGTGATGTAGTTCCGGCGCTTGCAGACCTCGCAGGCCAAGGTCACCTGGACCCGCTTCTCGTTCTTGGCCATCGCTGCTCCTCTGGGTATCCGGACCCACGGTATCCGGGCTGTCCGGCTCGGTGTGGCGGTTCTGGTGGTTCTGGTAGCGGCGGCGGGACTCGAACCCGCGACCCCACGATTATGAGCCGTGTGCTCTGACCGACTGAGCTACGCCGCCGGGCGAGCCCCCTGTCGGAATCGAACCGACGACACCAGCCTTACCATGGCTGTGCTCTGCCGACTGAGCTAAGGGGGCAGACGCGCGGGCTCGTCCGCGCGAAAAAGCATAGTCGAGCCCTCCTCGATGTCCGGGGGGCCGGCCCGGTACCATTCGCCCGCCATGGAGGTCCGCCCGGCGCAGTTGGCCGACGCCGAGGCCACCCGGAGCATCTACAACGTCGAGGTCACCGGCTCCACCGTCACCTTCGACCTCGTGCCCCGCACCCTGGCCGAGCAGCGGGCCTGGATCGAGGAGCACCGGGGCGCACACCCGGCGGTGGTGGCGGTGGAGGACGGCGCGGTGGCCGGGTTCGGCTCGCTGTCGCCCTTCCGTGAGCGCGCCGCCTACGCCACCAGCGTCGAGGACTCGGTCTACGTGGCCGGGCAGTGGCGGGGGCGGGGGGTCGGACGGCTGCTGCTGGCGGAGCTGGTCGAGCTCGCCGGCCGTCACGGCTTTCACACCGTGCTGGCCCGCATCTCCGGCGACAACGCCGCCTCCATCGCCCTGCACGCCGGACAGGGCTTCGAGCTCGTGGGCGTCGAGCGCGAAGTCGGGCGCAAGTTCGGGCGGTGGATCAACGTCACGGTGATGCAGCGCATGTTGCGCTCGCCGCCGCGCCCCTAGCGGTGCCGCCCACCGGCCGAGGCCACCGACCGAGGCGCCGGCGGCCGGCTCCGGCGGCCGGCTCCAGCGCGGCCGGCTCAGACGCCGGCGGCCGGCTCCAGCGCGGCCGGCTCCAGCGCGGCCGGTTGCGGGGAGGACCCCGACCGGCCGCCACGGCCCCGCCAGCGCGCCAGCAGCGGCTCGCGGTCGAAGGGGGTGAGCGGCAGGGTGAACACGGCCAGGCAGGCGAGAAGCGAGATGGCCACCTGCAGCGGATCGGCGTTGAACAGGTCGACGATCAGCTGCCGGGCCCCCGGCAGGCCGATGAAGGCCGAAGCGATGGAGAAGCCGACGATCATGGCGCGCAACCGGCCCTCGGCGATGGGGGCGAGCAGGATGAGGCCCCACGACAGGTACCAGGGCTGCACCACCGGCCCGAGGATCACCACGAGCAGCATGGTGATGCCGAGCGCCTTGAGCGTGCCGTAGCGGTCCACGTGCTTGAGCAGCCACACCCCGGCGGCCGCGGCCACGCCGAGACCAAGAAGGCGTGTACCCGAGAGCACGTAGTGCTCGGCCACTTCGACGTGGACCAGGTGCGCCATGCCGGTGAGCAGCTGGCCGACGCCGGTGGCCGGCGCCACCCACGAGCGGACGGTGCCCGGGGTGGCGAGGTTCAGCACCCAGCTCCAGCCGAGACCGGTGACGAAGGACAGCGCGCCCATCACCGCGCCGGCGATGAGCCCGGCGCTCACGAGGGGGCGGATGCGGTCGCGCAGCGGCAGGCGCGGTCCCATCCACTCCCAGCCGATGTAGACGATCCCGATGGCCGCCGGCACCTTCACCGCCGCCGCCAGGGCACACAGCACGATGCCGGCCACCGGCCGGCCGCGTTTGGCCAGGGCCAGGCCGACCGCCAGCAGCCCGAGCATGAGCCCGTCGTTGTGGGCACCGCCGATGAGATGGAGAATGGTGACCGGGTTCAGCACCGCCAGGGTGACGGCGTAGCCGGGGTCGCGCCCGTAGCTGCGGGCCAGCATGGAGATGCCGAGGGCGATGAGCGCCACCCCGCCCACCTCGAGGAGCCGCAGCAGAACCACGTCGGGCAGCTCGTGGTGGCCGGCCACGTCGGTGAGCAGCCCGTCCACCTCCATGAACAGCGGGCCGTAGGGGGCGGGGGTGTCCTTCCACAGCGGGTCCACCAGGTTGACCATGGGGGTGGAGCCGAGGACGCCCACGCCGTACTCGTAGGGGCTGATGTGACGGCTCATGAGCTCGCCCTGCGCCGCGTAGCTGTAGACGTCCCGGCTGAACAGCGGCGGGGCGATGAGCAGCGGCACCGTCCAGATGGCGGCCACCGTCACGAGCTTGCGCACCGGGATGCCCGGCACCTGGCGCACCATGCGGATGAGCCCGTACCAGACCCGGATGAGCAGCAGCAGCCCGCCGTACACCGCCACCAGGCCCAACAGCTCGTAGTGGCTGGAGCCCGGGCTGTTGGGGGAGGCGGGCACGCCGAAGAACCAGGCGCCGGGGTCCTTCAGGGCGAACGGCGAGCGCTGCTGGGAGGAGCCGGCCACGATGGCGGCCAGGGCCACGAAGCCCAGGATCGCCGGCCGCAGCAGGAGACCGGGAGTCTCGGCGTCCACCGAGCCCTGGGGGATACGCGGGACGAGGGTGGCGAAGGGCCAGTGGGTCCGCACCTTGGCGTCCCAGACAGCCAGCCGGTCGAGGAGCCCGACGCCGGGGCCCGAAGCGGCCACCTGGTCGTCATGTTCGGCGGCCGTCGTCTTCTCGATGCTCATGCCCGGTCCTCGTCGCCAGGTCCCGACGATTCGGCCTCTGCCCGCGGCCGTCCCCTGGCAGGGCCCGGCGGTCTCGACCGGACGAGCGATCACCCCCGGAGCCGCTCGTCGTAACGGCATTGTAACGAACTCGGTCCCGCCCGCAATGGCAGACGCCGGGACCCCGCGACCCCGCCCGGCCGGCGACCCCGCCCCGCCGGCACGACCCCGCCCGGCCGGCAGAACCCGCCCGGCCGGCGACGTCGAAGAGCTCCGAAAACTGGTGGGCCGGGAGGGATTCGAACCCCCGTAGGCTGTGCCGGCTGATTTACAGTCAGCTCCCTTTGGCCACTCGGGCACCGACCCGCCGGACAAGATACCGCCGGCTCCTTCCTGCCCAGCCGACTGGGTAGCCTCGGCGTCCGTGCCCACCTTCGACGTCGTGTCCGAAGTCGACATGCAGGAGGTCCGTAACGCGGTGGACCAGGCCAACCGCGAGGCGTCGACGCGCTTCGACTTCAAGGGCACCGACTCCACCATCGAGCTGGGCACCGGCGAGCTCGTCCTGCGATCGGCCACCGAGGACCGGCTGCGCGCCCTGCACCAGGTGCTCGAGGAGAAGCTGGTGCGCCGTCAGGTGTCGCTCAAGGCCCTGGAGAACGGCAAGGTCGAAGAGGCCGCCAAGGGCACGGTGCGCCAGCAGGTGAAGATCAAGGCCGGCATCTCGGCCGACAACGCCAAGCGGCTCAACAAGGCCATCAAGGACATGAACCTGAAGGGGATCTCCTCACAGACCCAGGGCGACCAGCTGCGGGTGTCGGGCAAGAATCGCGACGACCTGCAGGCGGTGATCAGGGCGCTGAAGGAGGAGGACTTCGGCATCCCGCTGCAGTTCACCAACTTCCGCGACTGAACCGCCCCGCCCGTCCGCCTCGCCCGACCACCGAACAGCCCCGCCCGATTGGCGGCCTGCCTCAGGAGACGGCGGTCTCCAGCTCCTGCACGGCGTCCTGCACCGGGTGCACGTGGAACAGCTTGTTGATGATGAAGAACTTGAGAACCCACAGCACGCCG
>DATHCF010000201.1:0-5430 GCA_035319705.1 Acidimicrobiales bacterium
GTGAACGTTCCCGTCGTCACCGCGGTGAGCACCAAGCTGATGAAGCTCTGCGGGATGCCGAGCTGGTGCAGCCTGTGGGCCAGGGCCACCGACAGCTGGCCGTTCACGATCGAACCGAGCACGGCCACTCCGGCCACCGCCCCCATCTCCCTGCTGGTGTTGGTCATGGACGCCGCCATGCCCGAGTGCTCGCGCGGCACGGCCGACAGCGCCGAGGAGGTGACGGGAACGACGGCCATGCCGAAGCCGGCACCGGCCAAGCCCATGGTCCAGCCGATGGCCCCGAGGCCGGCGCTGGGCGACAGGCGGACTTCGGTGAGCAGCACGCCGGCAGCCGCCAGCAGGCAGCCCAGCGTCATGGGCCAACGCGGCCCGGTTGCCGCCACCCACCGCCCGGTGAACACCGCCGCCAGCACCATGGCCACCGCCATGGGCAAGAAGTCGAGCGCCGTTTGGTACGAGGAGCTGGTCCCGATGACCTCCAGGTACAACGCCACCAGGAAGAACAGCGCGAAGGTCGAGAAGTAGCTGGTGAAGGCCACCACGTTGGAACCGCTGAACGGCGGTTTTCGGAAGCAGGCCAGGTTGAGCACCGGGTTCCTGGCCCGCAGCTCGAAGACGACGAACGCAGCCGCACATACTGCGGCCACGACGAAGAGCACGTCGATCCACCAGGTCCCGTACCCTTCGATCTCCCCCTGGATGATGCCGAACGACACCGCGGCCAGAGCGCCGGCCCCGAGCGCGAAGCCGGGGATGTCGAGGCGGGCGTTCTGCGGGTCGGCGTTCTCCGGCAGCGTGAGAGCGGCCCCGGCGAAGGCGACCGCCCCGAAGAACAGGTTGAACCAGAACACCGCTCGCCACGAGTAGAGCCCGGCCAACACGCCGCCGATGACCGGTCCCATGGCCAGCGCCAGGCCCGAGACCGCCGCCCAGATCCCCAGTGCGCGCGCCCGCTCCTGCCGATCGGGATAGAGGTGCCGGATCATCGACAGCGTCCCCGGCTCCGAGGCAGCAGCACCGATTCCCATCACCACCCTTCCGCCGATGAGCATGGCGTCGGAGGTGGCCAACGCCGCGATGATGGAGCCGACACAGAACACCGCCACGCCGGCGAGCATCACCTTCTTCCGGCCGAACAGGTCGCCCAGCGTCCCCATGGTCAGCATGAGGCTGGCGAACACGAGCGCATAGCCGTTCACCACCCACTGCAGCCCCGCTACCCCCACGTGCAGGGTGCTCTGGACTCCCGCCAGCACCACGCTGACGATGGTGTTGTCCAGGAAGGTGAGGAACAGGACGAACGACAGCGTGGCCAGCGCCGCTCGTCCGCGCCGCAGAGGCGGGCCGGCAGCCGTGCCGGCCACGTGGATCGCCGTCATCTGCTGCTCATGCTGCCGCATCGCGTCCCGGGAGACGGCGATCGTTCTTCTCCGTGACACCGGGGCGGGCGCGGTTGGGCAATGCCAGCACCACCAGCACCGCCCCGGAGGCCACCACCACGGCGCCCGCCATCATGGCCAGGTCCATGCCGCTCACGAATGCGACCCGGGCGGCCGCCGACAACGTCGCTCCCAGCCCGCCACCCACCCGGTGGGCCACCGTCAGCGCCCCGCCGAGCGACCCGGAGATCAACCGGTTCACCGGCCCCGGAACACGCGCGGCGCGCAACAGAGGAGCCAGCCGATGCTGGTACCGCGTGTTGAGGATGCTGCCGAGTACGCCGATTCCCAGCGCCGCGCCGAGTTGCAGCGACGCCCCGTTCGTCGCCGACCCGACGCCGGCTCGGGGCAGCGGCAGGGTGCCCATGACCGAGTCGGTGCTCGGCGCCAGGGACAGCCCTGCTCCGACACCGAGAAGGAGAAAGGCCGGCAGGGCCTCCGCGTAGGTTCCGTGCACGGTGGTCCTCCACAGAAGAACCATGCCCAGAGCGACGCAGGCCATCCCGGCGCCGAGAACCGGCTTGGTTCCCACCAACCGGACCAGCACCATCGACATGGGGGCCACCACCAGCACGACACCGGCGATGGGCGCCGTGCGCAGACCGGCAGCGAAGGGGCTGTAGGCCAGTGAGAACTGCAGGTACTGGGTGAGGAGGAACAGCGAGCCCATTAAGCCGAAGAGCACCGCCCCCATGGCCGCCACCGCCACCGAGAAGCGCCGGGCGGAGAACAACGACAGCTCGAGCATGGGGTGGCTCGAGTGGTGCTCCCAGCCCAGGAAGCAGCCGAGGGTGAAGAGCCCGGCGGCGATGGACCCCAACACACCCGAGGATCTCCAGCCCCAGCTCGGCGCTTCGATGACGCCCCACAGCACGAGCGACATGCCGGCCACCGACAGCCCCGCTCCGACCGGGTCCGGGGCTTTGGCCGAGACGTCGCGCGAATCGGGAACGAGGAACCTGGCACCGAGCAGGGCGACGACCACGATGGGCACGTTGATGAGGAACACCGAACCCCACCAGAAGTGGTTCAACAGCCAACCCCCGGCCAGCGGCCCGACGGCCACACCCAGTCCGGTGGTCCCTGACCAGATGCCGATGGCGCGGCCACGTTCATCCGGCTCGGTGAAGACGTTGATGAGCAGCGACAGCGTGCAGGGCATGATGGCGGCCGCCCCCACACCCATGAGCGCGCGCGTGGCGATCAGACGATCGGGTGACCCCGACCAGGCGGCCAGCGCCGAGAAGGTGGCGAACGCCGCCAACCCCGCCATGTACACCTTTTTGCGGCCCACCCGGTCACCCAGGCTGCCCATCACCAGCAGAAGGCCGGCCAGGACGATGGCGTAGGCGTCGCTGATCCACTGCAGCTGGCTGGTCGAGGCGTGCATGGTGCGGGCCATGACGGGCAGCGCCACGTTCAAGATGGTGGTGTCCACACTGACGATGAGCAGGCTCGTGCACAGCACGGCCAGCACCCACCACCGGTGGGGCACTGCCCGCGCCTGCACCGGCGACGACGTCGGGGCTTCGACGACGGGCCGGGTCATGCCCGTGCCGGCGCCTTCAGGCCGGCGGTGAGCGGTGCCGGGACCGGACCCTGGCAGTGAGCTGCTCCAAGGCGTCGCTGCGCCCGGCGACGGGAGCCTGCGGATGGCGCAGGGCACGCGCCTGCTCGGGCAACTCGGCCAGGTCCTCTTCGAATCTCCGGCGGGCGGCGACGAGCTCGGCGGCCGGGTCCGATGCCGGGGCGATCCGTCTGCCTCCGGCCATCACCGGCTCGAGGAGGGGGACGGTCCCTTGCGGAGGCGGCTCGTGACGCAGGGCGATGCGGTCCCGGAGCCCCGCCGCCCGGAAGACCTGCTTGGCCCCGGGCAGCGTGGCCTTGCCCGGTGACAGCTTGAGCACCGGCTCCTCGCCGTAGCTCACCAGCTTGTAGACGGAGTCGAGGTACGGCGCGTCCGCCGACACCCCGATCCGTGTCCCGAGCCCGGCGGCGTCCACCGGGGCTCCCGAAGCGACCAGCGCCGCCAGCTCGTACTCGTCGAGCCCGCCGGAGACGAAGATGCGCACCTCCTGCAGCCCCGACCCGTCCAGGATCTGGCGCGCCGCCCGCGACAGCGCCGCCAGGTCGCCGCTGTCGAGGCGGATCCCGGCGCGCTGTTCCAGCCCGAGACGGCGGACCACCTCCGCCGCCCGGCGTACTCCTTCGAGGGTGTCGTAGGTGTCGACCAGGAACGTGGCCCGGTCGGGGAGGTCGGCGGCAAAGGCCTCGAAGGCCTCCGCCTCGGTGGAAAACGCCTCGATGTAGCTGTGGGCCATGGTGCCCATGGGTTGCAGACCGAAGCGGCGCGCCGCCTCCACGTTGCTCGTCCCGGCGAAACCGACCATGGCCGCCACCCGTGCCGCAGCCATGGCGGCGTCCAACCCGTGCGTGCGGCGGAAGCCGAACTCCACCAGCTCGACATGTCCGCCAACCAGGCGGCATCGTGCCGCCTTGGAGGCCAGCGTCGTCTGCACGGTGATCTGGTTGAGGAGGAAGGTCTCGGCCAGCTGCGCCTCGGCAATAGGGGCGGTCACCTCGAGCAGAGGCTCCTCGGCGAAAACGACGCGGCCCTCGGGGACCGCCCACACCTCTCCGGTGAAGCGCAGACGGCCGAGTGCGGAGACGTCCTGCGCCGCGAATCCGAGCCGATGCAGGTAGGCCAGGTCCTCGTCGTCGAAGGTCAGGTCCTCCAGCCAGTCGAGGCAGCTCTCCAGTCCGGCCGCCACCAGGAAGCCACGCTCGGGGGGAAGCTCCCGGACGAACAGGCTGAAGGTAGCCGGCGCGCCCATGTTCCGGCGCAGATAGCTCGCCGCCATGTTGAGCTCGTAGTAGTCGGTGAGCAGCGCTCGCCCCACCGGCCCAGCTTGCCGCCCCCGGGTGGCGCCGACCAAGCGGCATGGCCTACAGGGGGATGGCCGTCTTCCAGACGCGGCGCATCTCGCCGGAGAGCACGGCGGCGACGTCCTCTGCTTCCTCGGGGACAAGCTCTCTCACCGCTCCGAGGACCGACTCAACCACGGTGCGCCGGGTCTCCGGGGCCACCATCGGGAGCGCCGCCACAGAGAACTCCTCGAGGTGACGAAGCGGCCGGCGCTCGACCCATTGGCTCGAATCGGCCAGGGCCCGCACGTCAGCCGGCAGATGGCCGACCACGTGCCGGCGCTCACCGGCAGGGAGGATGTCCACGAAGGTGGAGAGGATCGACCGGGCGGCGGCGCGCTCCGTGCCCGGCGCCGCTCCGCCACCGTGGGCAGCGGCGAGCAGCCGGTGCATCGCCTCGGACTGCGGATGCCTGGCCGCACCTTCCGAAGGCCGGGTGTCGCCGGCGGTGAGGCCCACGCGCAGCCTCGAGTCCACGTGATGGACGCCGGGCACCATGGCCACCGCGTCCTCCACCTCCGCGGCGTGCTCGGCCGTGTCGACCTCGCCATGGAGGATCACGTCGTGCCCTTGCGCCATGACGTGCACGTGGGGGATGTCCAGGCGGTGCTCGACGGCGCCGAGCTCCGAACGCACCCGGTCCGCCAGCACGGTGCCGGTGACGGCCAGGTCCGGGTGGCGACCGGAGAGGCGGTAGCGCAGACCCTCGAGACGGCCGAGCTCGTAGCGGGCCCGGCGGATGGACAGCTCCAAGGCGTCGCTCATCTGCTGTCGTCCCCAGCGACTGCGCGCCAGCATGGCGATGCCCAGCCCCAGCCCGATGGCGCCCAGGCGACGGCGCGTCCGGTGCCGGAGTCTGCGGGCCCTCGCCCTTCGCCCACGGGCGGCGTCGACCCGTGCCCTGTCCGGGTTCAGGTGGGTGCCATGTCTCATGGTGCACGCTCCTCTTGGTCCGTCAGTTCTCGCTCCGTCAGTCCCCCGGCCAGGACATCTCGCGCTCGAGGGCCTCGCCGGTGTCGGTGGCCGTCGGCGGCAGGGCCAGCAACCGGTTGACCGTCTCGTC
>DATHCF010000202.1:0-2189 GCA_035319705.1 Acidimicrobiales bacterium
GCCACGGCGCCGCTGGGTAGTGTGCGTCGATGCCCCAGATCGTTCCGTCCACGGTCATCGCCGACGTCGTGGTGGTGGAGCCGGACAGCCACGGCGACCCCCGCGGCCGCTTCGTCGAGACCTACCGCCGGTCGTGGTTCCCCCTGGGGCGTGAGATGGTCCAGGGCAACCGCTCCGAGAAGCAGGCGGGGGCGGTGGTCGGCCTCCACTACCACCTTCACCAAGCCGACTACTGGTATGTGCTTCGTGGCAGGGCCCGGGTGGTGTTGCACGACTTGCGGGTGGGATCGACCACCGACGGCGCTACGTCGACGCTGGATCTCGACGGGGAAGAGGATCGGGGACTGTTCATCCCACCGGGGGTGGCGCACGGGTTCGCCAGCCACAGCGACCTGCTTCTGTGGTACCTGGTGGACGGTTACTACAACCCCGAGGACGAGCTCGGCCTGGCATGGGACGATCACGAGGTGGGGGCCGATTGGGGGATCGCCGACCCGGTGCTGTCCCGGCGCGACCGGTCCAATCCGCGCCGGGCCGACATCGATGCGTCGCGGCGCCCCTATGTCGGGCTTCGCACGTGAGCGCAGCGCCGGGGCGGGCCGGCTAGACACGCCATGCGGTTCGGCCTCTTCTACGAGCATCAGCTGCCGCGGCCGTGGGAGGACGGGGCGGAGCACCGCCTGCTGTCCAATGCGCTCGAGCAGGTCGAGCTGGCCGATTCCCTGGGCTTCGACTACGTGTGGGAGGTCGAGCACCACTTCCTGGAGGAGTACTCGCACTCCTCGGCGCCCGAGGTGTTCCTGGCCGCCGCCAGCCAGCGCACCAGTCGCATCCGGCTCGGCCACGGCATCGTCCAGCTGCCCGTCGGCTACAACCACCCGGCACGGGTGGCCGAGCGCGTCGCCACCTTGGACCTCGTCTCGGGCGGCCGGGTGGACTTCGGCACCGGCGAGTCGACCTCCGAGATGGAGCTCAAGGGCTTCGGCGTGGAACGCGCCACCAAACGAGCGCAATGGGAAGAGGCCCTCGACGTCGTCACCCGGATGTTCGTGGAGGAGCCGTTCGCCGGCTACGACGGCGAGTTCGTGCACATGCCGCCGCGCAATCTGGTGCCGAAGCCGCTTCAGCGTCCCCACCCGCCGCTGTGGATGGCCTGCTCCAAGCGCGACAGCATCCACCTGGCCGCCAGCAAAGGCATCGGCGCGCTGTCGTTCTCCTTCGTCGAAGCCGCCGAGGCCAAGGCCTGGACCGACGACTACTACGCCACCATCGCCTCAGAGGAGTGCATCCCCGCCGGGTTCTCGGTGAACGCCAACCTGGCCTGCGTGCTCCCGCTCATGTGCCACGAGGACGAGGAGCAGGCCATCGAGCGCGGTATCGACGGCGCCCATTTCTTCGGGTACTCGCTGGCCCACTACTACGGCTTCGGCAACCACCGGCCCGGCGTCACCGACATCTGGGAGGAGTTCCTGGAGAACCGCGACCGCTACGGCTTCAGCCGGCAGGCGGCGGCCACGACCGGGGGGACCCTCGGCGCCCAGGTCATGAAGGTCCTGCGCGGGGCAGTGGGGACACCGGGGCAGATCCGGGAGCTGGTACGCAGCTACGAAGAAGCCGGAGTGGACCAGCTCATCTTCGTGAGCCAGGCGGGGCGCAACCGGCACGAGGACATCTGCGAGTCCCTGGAGCTCTTCGCCCGGCAGGTCATGCCGGAGTTCCACGACCGCGCCGAAGGGCTCGAGGCGGCCAAGGCCCGCCGCCTGGCCGGCGCCTTCGAGGCGGCCCTCGCCCGCCGTTCCCCGGCACGGCCGGCTCCCGAGGACTACACCGTCCCCGCTCTGCCGTACGTCTGATCCGCCCGCCGGCCGCGGTCCGGCACCGTTCACCCTGCAGGCACCGGCATTTCACATTCGGGAAAACTGCTCGGACAATTCTTCCGCGCACGTGCTCACCTGCGGGGTACCGCCCGCCCGCCCGACAGGGTTGAATAGGGGGGTGACCGCAGCCCTTCTCGCTGCCGTCGTGATCGTGCTCGGCGCCGCGGCTGCCGGTGCTCTGCGCCACCGGCTCGCCGACGAGCGCTCGTCGGTTCGTGACTACCAGCACACCCTCGACACTCTTCGTCATCTGTCCGACCGCCGGGCGCAGGCCGAAGCCAAGGCGGCGACCAAGTCGGGGGCAAAGGCCGC
>DATHCF010000203.1:0-2472 GCA_035319705.1 Acidimicrobiales bacterium
CCACCGGCAACGCCAACATCCGCAGCTACTTCCTGAACATCAAAGGCCCCGAGCTGCTCAACAAGTACGTGGGCGAGACCGAGCGCCAGATCCGCCTGGTCTTCCAGCGGGCGCGGGAGAAAGCCGAAGAGGGCGTGCCCGTCATCGTGTTCTTCGACGAGATGGACTCGCTGTTCCGCACCCGAGGCACGGGCATCAGCTCGGACATGGAGTCGACCATCGTCCCGCAGCTGCTGGCCGAGATCGACGGCGTGGAGGCCCTGCGTGACGTCATCGTCATCGGGGCCTCCAACCGGGAGGACCTCATCGACCCGGCCATCCTGCGGCCCGGCCGGCTGGACGTGAAGATCAAGATCGAGCGGCCCGACCAGGACGCGGCGGCCCAGATCTTCTCCCGGTACCTCACCGCCGACCTGCCTCTCGACGCGGAGGAGGTCGAGCGGCTCGGCGGGGGGGACGCGGCCAAGGCGGTTCAGGCCATGATCGAGCACACGGTGTCGGAGATGTACCGGGCCGACGAGGAGAACAAGTTCCTGGAGGTGACGTACCAGAACGGGGACAAGGAGGTGCTCTACTTCCGCGACTTCGCCTCGGGTGCCATGGTCGAGAACATCGTGCGGCGGGCCAAGAAGCTGGCCATCAAGCGGTCCATTGCCGGCGAAGGCGAGGGCGTGCGGACCAAGGACCTCATCGAGTCCATCCGCCGGGAGTACAAGGAGAACGAGGACCTTCCCAACACCACCAACCCGGACGACTGGGCCCGTATCTCGGGCAAGAAGGGCGAGCGCATCGTCTATGTCCGGACGTTGCTGGCCGACAGCGAGGAGAGCCGCGGCGGCCGGTCGATCGAGAGGGTGGGTACCGGTCAATACCTCTGAGCGGTCCGTCCGGCCCGCCCGGCGGGGACGACGGCCCGAGGCGCCGGGGCGGTAGGGTCGGTCGTATGTCCGTACCCAAGATCTGCGGGATCGAGACGGAGTACGGCATCCACCACGTGGGTGGCGAAGGCAACCCGGTGGCATCGTCGTCGTTGTTGGTCAACGCCTATGTGGCGGACCTGGCCCGTGCCGGCTGGGACTTCGAGGACGAGACGCCCGGCAACGACGCGCGCGGCTTCGCCCGTGAAGGCGCACTGCCACCGGAGGTGGAGACCCATCTGGTCAACGCCGTTCTCACCAACGGGGCCCGCTACTACGTGGACCACGCCCATCCGGAGTTCTCCACCCCCGAGTGCGCCGATGCGCTCGAGGCGGTGCGCTACGACAAGGCCGGCGAGGAGGTCCTGCGCCGGTCCATGACGGCGGCCGCCCGGCTGTTGCCACCGGGCCAGTCCATCGTGGTCTACAAGAACAACTCCGACGGCAAGGGCAACTCCTACGGGACGCACGAGAACTACCTCATGGACCGGGCCATTCCCTTTGCCCGCATCGCCCATCTGGTGACGCCGCACTTCGTCACCCGCCAGATCTTCACCGGCGCCGGCAAGGTGGGCAGCGAGGCGCCGGGCACCTCGGGGAACGTGGTGTGGTTCCAGCTCAGCCAACGGGCGGAGTTCTTCGAGGAGGAGATCGGGCTCGAGACCACCTTGAAGCGCCCGATCGTCAACACACGCGACGAGCCGCACGCCGATCCCCAGCGTTACCGGCGCCTGCACGTCATCGTGGGCGACGCCAATCTGGCCGAGGTGGCCACCTTCTTGAAGATGGGGACCACGGCCCTCGTGCTCCTGCTCATCGAGGACGACGCCTTCGGATCGCTGGACCTGACCTTGGCCAACCCGGTGAAGGCCATCCGGCAGGTCTCCTACGACCCGTCGCTGCGCCGGCCGCTGGAGCTGGCCGACGGCCGCAGCGCCACCGCCCTGTCGATCCAGTGGGAGCTCTACGGCCTGGCCCGCAAGTACGCCGAGGACCGGGGCCTCGAACAGATGGGCGACGAGGCGGTGGGCCACGAGGTGCTGCGCCAATGGGAGGAGGTGCTGTCGGGGCTCGAGACCGACCCGGCCACCGTGGCCGGCAAGATCGACTGGGCGGCCAAGCTGCTCCTGCTCGAGCGCTACCGGGAGCGCCACCAGCTCCAGTGGGACGACCCCAAAATGGCGGCGGTCGACCTGCAGTACCACGACCTGCGGCCCGAGCGTTCCCTGTTCGCCCGGCTCGACACCGAGCACCTCGTCACCGCCCAGGAGGTGGCCGAGGGGGTGACCGAGCCGCCCCGGCGAACCCGTGCCTACTTCCGGGGCCAGTGCCTGCGGCGCTGGGGATCGGCGGTGGCCAGCGCCAACTGGGACTCCCTGGTCTTCGACCTGGGCACCGATCCGCTGCGTCGCGTCCCTATGATGGACCCGCTACGCGGGACAGCCGACCACGTGGACGAGCTGCTTGCGCAAAGTGGGTCGCCCGGCGAGCTGTTGGCTCGGCTGAGCGGGTAAAAGAGGGTCGAGATGGCAGAACGGGAATTGAAGCGTCGTCC
>DATHCF010000204.1:0-2337 GCA_035319705.1 Acidimicrobiales bacterium
GAGTGTCCTTGACCACGTCGCCGCTTCTCATCACCAGCCGCACGTGGTCGGGGTCCTCGAACAGCTGCGGTTTCTGCAACGGGTCGAAGTCGACGGCGACGAGATCGGCGAGCTTGCCCGGTTCGACGGTGCCGAGCTCGTTCTGTCGCCGCAGGATGCGGGCGTTGGCGGCGGTGGCCGACACGATGGCCTGCATGGGGTCCTCCAACTCGGCGCGGATGACCAACTCGAGGCCGCGCCGGTTCTGGTTCGGCCCGAGGATGTCCGAGCCCGATCCGATCACGAGCCCAGCGGCACGGGCCAGGTGCAGGGCGTGCGCCATGGCCTTCTCGACCCCGGCCATACGGGGCAGGAGCTCAGCCGGTACGCCCCAGGCCTGGTACTCCTCGGCGATGACCCGGGTGACGGCGAAGGTGGGGACGAGGAAGGCGCCGGCGGCGGCCATGGCGGCGGCGGTCTCCTCGTCCAGGAAGGTGCCGTGCTCGTAGCAGGCGACCCCGGCGGCCAAGCCGTTGCGGATGCCGCGCACGCTGTGGGCATGGGCGGTCACGTAGGTGTCGCGCGCTTCTGCCTCCGCCACCGCCGCGGCCAGCTCTTCCACGGTGAACTGGGCGTCCTCCAGGCGGTCGGTGAAGGAGAGCACTCCCCCGCTCACGCACACCTTGAGCTGCGTGGCGCCGCGGCGAAGTGCGGTGCGCGCTGCCACCCGCACCTCGTCGGGACCGTCGCACGGCAACGAGGTCTGGGTCAGGCCGGGAACGCCGGGCAGGTGATCATGGGAATGCGGAGCGAACGGGTCGCTGGCGTCGCCGTGGCCGCCGGTCTGGCACAGGATGGGTCCGGACGGCAAGATGCGCGGCCCGCGCACGAGTCCCTGTTCGACTGCCGTCGCCACCCCGCCGTCGATGCCCCCGGTGTCGCGCACGGTGGTGAAGCCGGCGTCCAGTGCCAGCTCGCAATTGCGGAAGATCCGGCCCGCAGTGACGGCTGGCGGGGTGAATCCCTCGGTGAAGCTGACGAGGCCGAAGTGACTGTGGGCGTCGATGAGCCCGGGCAGCAGCCACAGCCCGTCGAGGTCGACCGTTCGGCCGCCGGAGGCCGAGGCCGGCCCGACCGCCGTGATGTGGGTGTCGTCGACGACGACGTCCGCCCGGCGCGGCTCGGCGCCGGTGCCGTCGATGACCGTTGCTCCGCGCAGCACGCTGGCCATGGCCCTCGACGCTAATCCGCCGCCCGGGCACAGCCCTGGCCGCAGGTCACGCCGGTGCGCGAGTGTGGAGGCGTGCTCAGCCACTTCGACGCCGACATGCACCTCTACGAGACACGGGGGCTGTGGTCCGATTACATCGACCCGTCCGAGCGGCACCTGGCGCTGTCCATCGTCGACGACGACCTCGGCCATGCCTGGCTGACCCAGGCGGATCGCCGCGTGGACCTGGCCGAGGTCCACCACCCCGGTGACCTCGACGCCATGGGCGCCTACCGCCGGCGTGTGCGACAGGGGCTGCCGCCCGAGGTGCCGTTCGACGAGGCACTCCCCCGCGTCTTTCACGACCCGGTGGCCCGCCTGGCCCAGATGGACGACTTCGGCCTCGACGCAGCGGTGCTGTTCCCCAACTACGGGCTTCTGTGGGAGCGTCCGCTGGCCGACCGTCCCGGGGCACAGCTGGCCAACATGCGCGCCTGGAACCGTTGGGCGGCGGAGGTGGCCCGGACGGGCGGCGGGCGGCTGGCCCCCGTGGCGCACGTGAGCCTGCGCGACCTCGACTGGCTCGAGGCCGAGCTGGACAGCCTGTCGTCGGCGGGCGTGCGCCTGGCCATGACGGCGCCGGCGCTGGTCGACGGAAAACCCCTGTCCGACCCTTCGCTGGACCGGGCGTGGTCGGCATTCGTCGAGCACGACGTGGCGCCGGTCTTCCACGTGGCCAACTTCCCCCACCCGTTTCACGACGCCTGGTACGACAAGGACCCCGATGGCGCCGCGCCGGTGGTGGGCTCGGTGTTCATCTGGAGCGCGCCGGCCCTGGCGCTGTGCGACATGGCCATAAACGGTGTGTTCGACCGCCACCCGGACCTGCGGCTCGGGATCATGGAGCTCTCGGCGGTATGGGTGCCCATGTTCCTGCTCATGCTGGACGGGGGCTTCGAGTTCCACGCCCGCTTCAACGGGCGCCCCTTGCGCGAGCTTTCGCTCAAACCCAGCCAGTACATCCAGCGCCAGGTGAAGGTGGCGGTCTTCTGCTACGAGGGACCGAAGCGGCTGATCGACGAGCTGGGCGAGGACATGCTCATGTTCTCGAGCGACTACCCCCATGCGGAGGGCATCCCCAGGCCGGT
>DATHCF010000205.1:0-11098 GCA_035319705.1 Acidimicrobiales bacterium
GGACAGCCGGGCACTGGCTGCCCTGATTGGCGATATCGCCAGTTGGCCCCTGCACCGGGACCGTCCTCTGTGGGAGATGTGGGTGATCGAGGGCCTCAAGGATGAGCGCATCGCCCTCGCGGTGAAGATGCACCACGCCACTGTCGACGGGGTCTCAGGGGCCAACATCATGGCGCAGCTCTTCGACCTCAAGCCGAAGCCAGCCCGAGCGCCGGTCGAAGCCGTTGGGTACAGGCCGAACCAAGCACCTCGCCCCATTACCCTGTTCGCCCAGGGGCTGGCCAGCCGATTGGCCCAACCATGGGAGCTTGCCACGTTGGTCCCGGCCACGGCCTTTCGGGCGGTATCGACGGCCTGGCGGCTGGCTCACGGGACGCCCTCCGGAACCTCACCAGCAGCGCCATTTAGCGCGCCACGCACCTCCTTCAATGGCCCGATCTCTCCCCGAAGGTCAGTGGCATTCATCGATGTCGCCCTGGCCGACGTAAAGGCAGTGAAGGATGCAATAGGCGTGACGGTGAACGACGTATTGACCGCCGTCGTGGGTGGGGCCCTCCGCCGATACCTGGAGGACAGGGGGGAGCTACCCGAGCACCCGCTCCTTGCGGCGGCCCCGGTGTCCGTCCATGGGCAAGTCGCCGAGGAAGGCACGACGAAGGTTTCGGTGATGTTCTCGAAGCTCGCCACCGACGAGAAGGATCCCCTTCGACGACTCCATGTCATTGCCGAGGCCAACAGCCAGGCAAAGGAGATTCAGAAGCTCGTGGGCGCAGACACATTGTTGCGGTGGGCCAAGCACTTTCCCTTCCATGCGATTGGGATGGGGGCTCGCCTCTACTCGTCCTTGCATCTCTCTGAGCATCATCCAGTCGTTCACAATCTGATCCTCTCCAACATCCCCGGCCCCCCGATTCCCCTCTATCTCGCCGGCGCTCGCCTGGTCGGGCTTTATCCCTTCGGACCGATCATGGACGGAGCGGGGCTCAACATCACCGTCTTGTCGCAGGAGAATCGCATTGGGATCGGCATCATCTCCTGTCCCGAGCTGATGCCCGGGGTTTGGGACCTTGCCAAGGCGGTGCCCGATGCGCTGGCAGACCTGGTGTCAGCCACTCGGTAGCCCTGGGAGGCTCGATCAACCGGTCGGATCGAGGAGGCAAGCAACGATCCGGGAGGTCACCTCCAAGTCGGAGGACCGCCCCGCGTCGCGGTGACGGGCGTCTATAACCACCCCTTGCATCTCGGCCAAGACAGCACAGGCAGACGAGTGGAGCAGAGAGCTGGGGTCCCCTGGATGTCTGCGCCCTGAGGCTACCGACCGGGCCGTTCTTCTCCGCGTCGCACCGCCCGATAACTCGCAACCGGAATCCAAATGCGCTCCAGGCGGAAAGTGCCGGTTGAGGTCACTCGGAGCCAGAGACCACCCGTCCGGGATCGCGCCGAGGGATCGCGTTATCAGGATGGCCAGCCCTCCGAAGCAGGGTGATCGGCCCTGGCCAGGGCATCCGCCTCCCGGCAAACTCGGGCGGTCAGTGCAGCGACCCAGGGTTCAGCGCGCTGGTGATACCGAGCGGGAACTACGACCGTCCGGATGGACCAACTTCAATGGACGCGCCACACCGGTGTGCCGCTGGGAAAGCCTCGCAGTGGTTCCGTCTCGAATCGTTTGACGCGGTCGTCGGAGAGTGCTGTAGCCACGCTGTCGGAAACGAGGATCGTCCCGGCTGGAGCTGCCGCCACCAGCCTGGCGGCGAGGTTGACCGTCGGTCCGTAGTAGTCGCCATGGCGTGCCGCCACGAATCCATGTGCGATCCCGGCACGGATGGACGCGCCCTTGTCCGAGATCAGTGCCACCGCGACGTCGACCGCCGAGGGCGGATGGTCGAAGATGAACATGGCCTCATCACCGATGAGTTTCACCACACGCCCGCCTGCCTGCGTGACCCGATCCCACACGTCTTGCTCGAAGACGTCGATTTCGTTGGCTAGTGCCGCAACCGACAACGACTGCATGTGATCAGTACTGCCCACCAGATCGGCGAATCCGACGGTGCGCTCCACGGTGACCGCCACCCGCTCCTCATCGGTCGACCAGGTGCCATAGGCGTGGCGCATCAGATGCCGTCGAAATACCGCCCCGGTAGTGTCCCATAACCGAGGCAGCAAGTTGACGGCCAGGGTAATGTAGTCGTTCGCAACTTCGGCATAAGGCCGTCCCGCTTCGAGCTCTGGAACCTCCATACCCAGTCTCGCCATGCTGGCTAATGCCTCAGCTAGCCGCAGAGCGGTGGAGCCAATCACGCGGGCGAAGGCGACAACTGCGTTCTCGCCCAGCAGCTCGGACAAGTCGAGGAGCAGGTCGAGACCCGCCGCCACATCTGGAGTGACTGGCAGCAACACGTCGTCTTGGGGCAGCCCGAAAGCTCGCCAGAGTCGTCGAGCCAACCCCGCGCGCTCATCGTTTGCGGTGCCTGCCGCGTACTGGTCGATTGACACCACCGGACCGGGAGGCCGCAGCGCCAAATCGATGATCAACGGACCGAGCCCGCCGAGGGTGCGGGCTGCGTCGATCTCGAACGGAGAGGCGCCGAGAGTCTGAGCGCGTTCGACGAGCGGCGCAAGCGCGTCGCCCTCGTTCTCGTCCTTGACGTTCCGGGCCCGGTCATCGTTGCCACTCACCGGTGGGCAACCTTATCGAGGTTCTTTCGGGCGGTTCACTCTGGCCCAGCGGTCAAAAGCGGCCTGTCAGATGTGTGATCCGAGATGCCGGTCGGGTCTCAGACAGGGTTCAGAGACCTTGGGCCTTCAGGTCCGCGAAATGGCGCGACACGGACCCGTAACCCCCGCTCAGAGCTAGGTGACGGGCTTCGTCGAGGAGCTGGGTCATTTCCGTGCGTCGATCAGGCCCGCTGTCGAGCCCGAGGAGGAGCTTGATCAGGTCTACAGCAGTCTTTGCTGTCCAGTAGGTGGCTTCCACCTCACGGTGCACCTGGAGCGCGTGACGCAGGCGAGTCTCGGCCTCTTCACCGCGCCCGAGATACCCGGCGAGGTTCCCGATCACACGATCTGTGAGCCCGTAGTAGATGGGTCCGGAAGCCGCGTGGAGGTCACCGTAAGGTGAGAGCTGGTCATACAAGGCTCGAGCTGCCGACTCGTCCCGGAGCTCGACGGCGGCCTCCGCGAAGAGGGCCATGCATGCCAGCCAGATCACGTCGCGAGGGAACGACTCGAAGCCCTCACCTGCGTCGTCGGCGAACACCAGGCGCGCCTTGTCGTGCTCCCCGGCTTCTAGATATGTGATTACCAGTGCAGGGCGAAAACCGGCGTAACTGCGGAGTTCGTTCATTGCATCCGAGAACGTCTCGACGAACTCATCGAGACGACCCTGGGCCCAACGCAGCTCGAAGAGGCATCCGCCGTATGTGGCCAGTGCGGTTGGGACTTGCCCGCTGAGGCGCAGCAGGTTGTCGGCGGCCTGCTCCAGCGCCGCCAAGTTCCCTTCTGCCATGTGGTACCCGGCGGAACTGTTCTCGGCGGTAGCCTCCAGGATCGGTAGCGCAAAGGATTCCGCCAATGCTTGTTGACGGTCGAGCGCCCGGCGAGCACCGATGAAGTCGCCGATGGTCAACGCTGTGCCCATTTGAAAGCTCAAGACGTTCGCAAGCGTCACGGGGTTGCGGGCTTGTTCCGCAAGAGCCACAGCCCGCGCAGCGATGGCCGGCTCGTGCCTGGCTTGATCCGCCGACATCATGAAGCTCGTCATGAGGTGCACGTCGAGCGTGGCCCCATCGTCGTCGGCTTCTGCTGCCGCCGCCCGGGCTGCGTCGGCAAGCGCCCGGCGATCTCGCCACTTGCCGGGATCGGTCTCCTCGGCAAGAGCCGCCAGCAACCGGGCCCGGAGAGCCGGGGAGTTGTCGCCGACCGACGCCAGCGCACGTTCGGTGATCCGGAGCACCTCAGGGTCGGCGGCCTCCGAGGTCACCCAGCTGTTGAGCCGCGTCAGCGCCCAGGTGACCAGGAGCTCCGGATCATCGATCTCCTCCGCGAGGACACCCGCTCGTCTAAGTGTGGCCCGACCCTGTAGCGGATCGGTCGGGAGCTGGGCCGAGCCGAGGTCAATGAGCAGCCGGCAGTGCAGCTCGGGGTCGAGGGAGGGGTCGCGTTCAGCCAACTCCAACGCCTGGCTGTACCAGCGAGCGGCATCGACCAAGGCGAACGTTTCCTTGGCGGCATCACCGGCCCGCCGGCTGTAATCGATCGCCTTGGCGGCATTGGTCGGGGTGGTCGCCGCCTGCCAGTGCCGAGCGAGCTCGGCCAGACGAGTCGACCGATCCTCTGTGAGCACGCCGGGCCCTTCGAGTGCCTCGGCGATGCGCAGGTGGAGGCGCTGTCGGCGGGCGGCGCTGAGCTCCTGGTACAAGGTGTGCTGGATGAGCGCATGGCTGAAGCGGTAGCGACCCGGATCCTCAGGCGCCTCGACGACCAAGGCTGCGGTCGTGGCTCGCTCGAGGACGTCGAGTAACGGATCGGGGTCGGTATCGGTGACATCTCCGAGGATGTCGAGGACGAAGTCCTGGCCGATCACGGATGCCACGGACAACACCTGCAGTGTTTCATCGCCCAAGCGGGCCACTCGTCGAGTCACCACGTCGCGGACGCTGGGTGGCAACACCAATGCCTCGAGGTCTCCGGTCAGGCTGTAGCGCCCAGTTTGGTCCTGGACGATGGCTCCCGACTCGCCCAGGTGGCGCAACAGCTCTCCCACGAAGAACGGGTTGCCGCCGGTCTCGCGTCGAAGGGCGTGAGCTAAGGCGATACCAGAATCGTCGAGCTGGTAGCCGCTCGCCGTTTCGACGAGCTCGATGATCTCGGCATCGTCCAGGCCGCCAACCTGTAGCCGGCCGACAGACGCCTCGCGGTGGAGGTCGGCCAGCAGGCCGGTCAGAGGATGTGAGGGCGAGAGGTCGCTGTCGCGATAGGTGGCCACAATCGACATCCTGAGAGGAGCCGACGAGCCGATCAGGTGGCGCAATAGGGCCAAGCTGGCTGCGTCGGCCCAGTGCAGGTCGTCAATGACGGCGAAAACTGCGTTCTGCGCCGAGCCGAGTTCCAGGAGGCGGACGACCGAGTCCATGAGGAGGTACTGCTCGGTGTCGGCGTCCGACTCCACGGCCGTGCCTTCTGGGAGCAGGGCCGCATCGGTTACCAGTAGGCGCTGTAGGGCACCGGCATGGACGGGGCTGAGAGCGCCCAGAGCCTCGGCCGGACAGTGGCGCACGAGATGGGAGAGGGCGCTGATCCATGGCTGGTAGGGGGCGCGGGTCCCTTCGGCGCACGCCCCGAACAGGACGGTCGCTCCTTCGCCGTGGGCCGATCGGGCGGCTTGCGCGGCCAGGCTCGACTTCCCGACACCCGGCTCACCGGACAGGACGACGACCTGGAGCCTGGATTCCGAGACCGACCGCTTGTGCGCTTGCGAAAGCCGATCCAACTCCGCGCTGCGCCCCGAGAAGCCAAACAGACCGCTGGCCGCCGTCGACGCCAATCGACTCGGCAGTGGCGCCCTCTCGACCATGGCCTCGTCTTGGCTGGGTTCCCACACCACTTCGACCGCCGGCACTGGCTCGGGCAGTCCCTTGAGCTCCAGGTCTCCCATGGGAGCGAACTCCTGGGTGGCGCGACGGCCCAGGTTCAGTTGCAGCAGTGCGGTGGCGAGGATCTGTCCACCGGCGGCTCGGGCGCAGAGCCGAGCCGCCTCGACGACCGGGTCCCCGAAGAAGTCGGCGTCCTCCTCGACTGCCTCACCGGTCGAAAGCCCGACCCGGACGGCCAGGTGCACCTCCGAGCGGCGGTTGTGGCGGTCGATCGCCTGCTGCATTTCCACGGCACAAGCCAAGGCCCGACTGGGGCTCAAGAACACGACCATGAGTCCGTCGCCGAGGTTCTTCACCTCGCGTCCGCCAGCCGCTTCGATCGCCCCCCGTAGGAGTCCGAAGTGCGTCTGGCGCAGTGCCTCGGCATCCGAGGAGCTCATCCCCGAGGCAAGTTCCGTGGACCCGACGAGGTCGGTGAAGAGGAACGTCGCCGCTATCGTCTCGCCCGCTTGAACCACCCCCCACCGGTCACCGAAAACCCCGGCGCTACCCGGACATAGGTGAGAAGCGTACCGGTTGGGACCCAGTTCGGACCCATTGCAGCGGCTGAACGCTATGCGTAGAGGTGCACCGACGGACCGACGTGCTATCCGACGAGTGAGGCTGGAGACCCACTCGGGAATGATGCTCCTATCGGCTGTCAAGGGCCAATGGAGGCCAGGAACGGATAGAGCTCCCGAGCCACGTAGCGCTTGAGGCAGCGGATGGCCTCCTTCTTCGAAAGCCCCTCCTTGGTCCTCCTTTCCATGTAGTGCCTGGTGGCGGGGTCTGAGACCAACCGGACCATCACGATCCGCCAGAGTGCCTCGTTAGCCTGGCGGTTGCCGCCTCGGTTGAGGCGCTTGCGGACCACGGTCCCTGAGGACGCGTCGATCGGTGAGGTCCCGCAGTAGTGGGCGAAGGCCCGCTCGTCCCGGAGCCGCTCCGGGTTGTCTCCCGCTGCCACCAAGAGGGCACCGGCCGTCTCGGTGCCCACTCCATGGCGAGCCACAAGCTCAGGTGCGGTCTGGGCCACGAGCGGCTTCAGGATCGTCTCCAGTTCTTTGAGTTCGGCCTCAAGCTCGAGGACCCGGCGAGCGAGGATCCGCAGGGTGAACTTGGTGGCCCCAATGGGCGTGGTGGGGTCCCCGGGGCGGAGCCGGGCCGCCCCCCGCACCATGCGCCAGACGGTGGTGCCACGAAACTGCTCGCGAAGGTCCTCGGGCCCGGTGAGCAAGAGTGCCCGCATCTGGTTGATGGCCTTGATCCGGTTATGGCGAGCCGAGCGATCAGCGATGCGAAGAGCCCGGATTGCCTCGACATTTCCCGTCCTGATCTTCGGCTCGATGACCGCATCGCCCGAGAACACCGCCCTGGCGGCGGCAACGGCGTCGACTGGGTCGGACTTGCCGTGGCTTCGCCGGCGCTGGCGGTTGGGGCAACAGATCTCGATTACCTCCACCCCCTCCGTCTGGAGATAACGGGTGAGCCCGGCCCCGTAGGACCCGGTCCCCTCCACGCCCACCCGGCCGACCTCGCCGAAGTGCCGGAGCCAGTGCAACATCCGCCGGTAGCCGGCCGGCGTCGTCGGGAACGACTCGACACCGAGCTCTGCACCTCGCTCGTCGAGGGCGCAGACAACATGGAGGTCGCGGTGGGTGTCCACCCCGCCCGTGACTCTGCGGGCTGTATCTGTCATCGTGGTCATGGCCACTCCTTCGTCGGTTCCAAGCTGCAAGGGGTGGAACGCACGTGCCGGGACGGCGGACAAGACAGGGAAGGGGCCTCTGCCAGGCTCCTATTAGGTCACGGTTCGCCCGACCGGTGCGTGCCGTGTGGATGCTCGGGCCCGGCCGACAGTTCAATCCCAAGGCAGCAACGCGCCAGCCGGATAACCAGAGTCAGACCGGACCTGAGCATCCACACAACAACCCTGACACTCGCGTCTCAGGGCCCGCTTCGATCATCCCTGCCGGGACCAGGATGCCCCGGCCAGGGCCGGGATCAGGGCCTCCGACGACCAGGCCGCCCTGGTATGACGGCCCGGCGTGATCTCGGGCGGGTGGCCCGCCAGCCGAAGTGCGCGAGGACGAAGCGCCTGGGGTCGATAATCCTGCCGATTGAGCGATACCGCCCGCTCGGGCGGATTGTCGACAGATGCAGAGCCTTGGATGAAAGAACCGCTACAGGTTAGGTAGGGAAGGGAACAGCACTTCCCGGGGTCCAGCGCGGTGAGCTGTTCAGGGACTTCTCGTGCGTTCTGGCAGCGTGGCGTGCCTTGTGCTCACTAGGGTAGGGGCCACGCAGCTGTTGTATGGAGGCTGGCTGTTGATCTGCCGGACCTTCGTCGTCACCGCACTGAACGCAGACGACCTCCCAGTGGGATTCATCTTCTTGATCTGACGCCCATCGACCGTACTCGTCGTGTCGCCAGCCCATGTGAACGTGACGAACATATGGCAGGTGGACCGGATCGCTGTCGTTCTCGTTGCCCGTGGACCCGAGCCCAAGAAAGTCGCCTGCGTCGTGGCCGGTCATTGGAAACCCCCTGTTATCACTAGGATAGGGCAAGCGCCTGCGATTAGGCCGCCAGACTTAAACCCGCCCTGGAATGCTCTGAGTCGCCGTTATCGTGCGGGCGCCTAGTCCCAGTTAGGCATCCGGGTGCGGCACGTCCCGGATGCCCTTCTCAAGAGGTCCGAGCGTACGAGAATATCGGTTATGGAGCGATGACTACTTCTCGTCGTGCGCACCTAGCCGTCGATCTGGTCGGCGAGCGGGCCTCACGAGCTTTGAACCAGGCCGATGCAGATGAATTGATCGGCGCTACGATTTACTCAGACGTCAACCCTGTTTGGCGGCTGCTGGCCCAGTCAGAATCGTCGGAATGTACTCGAGCAATTGGATGCGACCATCGAACATGCGGCTGCTGATCATGTCAAGAGCGACATCGGGGTAGCCGTCGTAGATTCGCTCCCGGCCGCTGGTTCCGGTGATCACCGGGAACACAACCACCCGGAAGCGGTCCACGAGGCCGGCCTTCAGAAGAGACCGGCACAGCGTGAGACTGCCGATGGTGCGCATGGACCTGGAGCCTTTGTTCTTCATCTCCCTTACGGTGTCGATTGGGTCTTGAGCCACGAGTTGCGTGTTCTTCCAAGAAAGGGGCTCGCTCAAGGTGCTCGAGAACACGACCTTCGACATGCCCGCGAGGGGTTCGGTGCCTGGCTCGCCGTCGGCGGCGAATCCAGACATGACGCGGTAAGTGGTTGCGCCCATCAGGACCAGGTAGTCCCCTTCGGGCTGCTCTCCCAGCCACGCGAGGTACTCGGGTCCTTGCAGTCCCCACCAGCCTGGCCAGCCGTCAGCAGCTGCATAGCCATCGAGCGAGGTGATGAAGTCGATAAGGAGCTCTGGCATCTCTGTCCTGGTCTTCCGATCTCAGTTTGGCGCTCTTTCCTCTTAGCACGAGGCAGCAGCGACCGTTAGGACGTGCGATCAGGGCAAGAACTCATCGCCACCGTACCCAGTTGGGTGATTGGGGAACCGCCTGAGGGTGAGGGCATTCTGGCGGCGTCGTTCGCTCCTGCCAGCGGGCGCATCACCGTCGGTCTGGCGCGCACCGAGCCCAGGACTGGGAGGCGTTCGGGTCATCGTTATGTGTTGCCCTCAGTCATTGTTACCGGGATGATCGGCGGGTGCAGCTTTCGCACCTTGCAATCGATGCCCTATCGGAACCGAGGGCTCCTATCCACTTGTTACGACGCATCAGGACAGCTTCACCGAACCTGCGCCCGTCAGACTGGGCAGACCCGACGTCCCGCAGGCGCTGATCACTCCCTGCTCGCTCATGTTGGTAAAGGCGGATGCTGTGGAGCTGGCGCCGTTGTCGCTGCCTGCAAACGAACCGGTTACCGAGGCCGTGCCCCCGCTGTTGGGAAACACGAACCCGACGTCACCAGCGCTGTTGGACTCGATGCTCTGGCCCGAGAACGTGACGGTGCTGTTCGCTATCGAGCTGGGGATCCACCGCGCCGTCCACGTCGAGGAGGTGGGAGTCCTGGCTGCCCCGAGGGCGGAGCAGGCATTGGAGGCAAGGGAAAACGTCAAGGTGGAGGTGGCACCGGTCACTGCAGAGACGTTTGACCCGCTCGTCGTGCAGCTGGAGGCGGCGATCGTCACCGTCACAGTCTCGGAGCTGGTGCCACCTTTCTGCAGTGGCGGGTCGAAGGTCACCGTGCCGCTCCCCGAGCAGGTGACGGTGCCCGTGGCAATGGCCATTGCAGCGGTCGACGAGCTGGTGGAGGGCGAGCTGCTCGTTGTCGATGTCGAGGTGCTCGGACTCGAAGAGCAAGCCGCCAGTGCGAAGGAAATGGCCAAGCCGGCCAGAAGGAACTTAGCGATGCGATGGATCTTCCCCCCCGCTGCAATCGGGACAGATGCTTCGACGGAATCCTGCATGTACTAAACGCTGCGCCACGCCCCCTGTGGGCGACAGGGCCCTTCGTCCCCTTGCTCACAACGTCCTTTCGCGGCAGGGGAGTATCCATTCGTACGGGTTGCTCTCCCAGGGGGCTGGGACTTCCGGCCCTGTCTGCTCAATCTGTCTCGGAGTCCAATCGTGATCGAGAGCGGCGGCCAGTAAACGTCGTCGGCCGATCGTTCGTGTCGAGACATTTCGAACACGGAGGCCAAGGTGAGGTTCCAAGTCGTCTCCCGAATCGCTCTTCTGCTGGTGACGGTCGCCCTTGTCGCTGCCGGGTGCGGCGGTGCCAAGTCGCTGTCGAACGCTCCCTCATCGAGCGCCCCATCATCGAGTTGCCCGCCTTCTCAAGAGGTCCGAGCGTACGAGAGTATCTGTTATGGAGCGTTGACTACTTCTCGTCGTGCGCACCTAGCCGTCTGGCATGAGCTTGCTATATTCGGACGGCTACAGAGTCGAGCGAAGACGAATTCCTATGCATCTTCCCGCTTGGACTGATTACAATGCCTCGGAGTCACGAAATCCAGAATGGGACGTCCGGGCTTGGCTAGCTAAACGCACAGCAATTTGCCGGCTGATTCCGAGGCTAGAGGCCAACCTGCTGGCACTCATCCCGTTTTTCACGGCCCAACGGAATAGCGCTATCCTGACGCGCTTCCTGCTCTCCTCGAACCGTGACAGATGTTCTCTGTACTGGTCTCGTAGGTGGGGCACGTCTTCCAAATGAAGGGCTTCATCCGGCGAAGCCCCGCCCAGTATTCGCTCAATTACGGCACGGGCGTTTCCGCGGTTGGACTGAAGAAAATGAAGCCTGTTTGCGTCAAGTCCCTGGTCCAAGGGCGCGCTCCAGCACAGCTTGGCCGTGCGGCGTATGGTTGGCGGTGAACCCGGGCAGTGGCCTAGCCGAAGAGCCGGTATCAGGGTGTAAGCCGGCCGCGCTGGTCTAGGGAGTCGCCCCTACTTGCCCTCCCGGGTTCGCGCC
>DATHCF010000206.1:0-2773 GCA_035319705.1 Acidimicrobiales bacterium
ACCCCCTTCTGCGTCACCCGCAGGCATGTGCTCTACGAGCGCTGTGCTGAGGTCTCGCTCCAGGGACGGCTGGTAAACTCGCAGGTCAGGACGGAAAAATTTCGGGGACGTAGCTCAGCTGGAAGAGCACCTGCTTTGCAAGCAGGGGGTCGTGGGTTCGAGTCCCATCGTCTCCACCAACCAACGTCTCCACCAGAATTCCAAGTCGCACGCTTGACTCGACGGCGGCGCCAACCCCTGGGCGGAGGCCATGGCACATCCATGGCACATTCGTCCGACCTAGGGAACGCGCGCCATCGTCAACCGCCTGGCGCGCGGTTGCTCCCGAGGTTGGGCTCACCTTCGGATTTCGACCCGACGACGCTTACCAGAGCGATTCGGCGATGGAACCAGCATGCAGAGTCACAGGATTACAGCTCGCGACTATCTCCACCATCCTGCCGAAGTCACTCCACGACTCCTGGGCCTGGTTCCAGTGATTCTCGACACCCGCTGGCGTCTCATAGATTTCGTTAAGGACGTACCGAGTGTTGCCAGTGGCTTTGGAGCCGGGGTTTAACGGGTTCTCCAGTTCGGGACCCTTTGAGAAGTTGTAACTCAGCAGCGCCTTCGGACCCTCCTGATAATGAGTCTTGGCCATCCATGAGCCGTGGCTCTCAACGAGTCGATCGATCTCGGATACCTTGTCCGGAGTCGCGACAAAGGTGATGAGTAGTTGGGTATTCCCCCTCTGCGCCATGACCTCCCCCTTCTGTCGTTGGCGCCCCATAGCTTTACACCTTGTTGGTACCGCGCGCTCTCGCGCCTGTGGGGGAGGCGGATCTCAGTGCGTAGCGGGCCGTCGCACCTATTTCGAGGACGGCATTGACCTGCGAGAAAGCGCACTGGGCGACACCTTCGGTCGTGCCGGCTTCAGCTCAGAAGATCTCGTCATTGGGCACACCGATCGAAGCGTGAAGCTGGGCCACCTTCCACTGCCCGCCCTCCCGGACGAAGACGCCGGTCATGCGCATGGCTCGCTGCCCTCGCTTTTCACTCACGAACCTGCCGGTGCCCTCCGTCCACGCCACGTCACCGGCGACATGGACGTGATGCTCGTCGTGCTCGGCCCGAATCTGACTTCCGTCAAGCGACATGGCCTCCTTGATGCTGGCCAGGAGTTGCTGTTTGTTCCACCATTCGCCGGGGTCAGTGCCGATGGTGACCGCGCCTGGGCGGTCCGACAGCAACGAGGCCAACGTTGCGGCGTCACCTGCATGCATTGCCTCGGTCATCTGATCGACGACCTCACGGACCTCTTGCTCAGCTGGATCAGCCATCTTCCGCTCCAATTCCTCGTCGGTCCTCGTTCCGGCCGACCTTACCGCTACACCGCCGTCCTATCAGGGGTGACCGGGCTGTGCGGCACGCCGGTTGGTCAAAGCTTGAAGGACTGGAAGAGCACCGCCATCTCACAACCGGCGGCCATGCCGCCGTATCCGGCGATCTGATGGAGAAACTCTCCGGGATCGAAGTCGGTTCCCAACCCTTCGATGTACGCCTTGTGCTCGCGCAGCGAGGCGACACCGAGGCCGATGGTCTCGGACACGTCGACGTAATGGGTCGGCGACGAGGTGCCGGCGACGTACAGACCCTTGATCCGGGCCCACGCCGGTCCTGCCTCGGGGAACACCCACTCGTTGGCCGCATCCCTGCACGCGTCGAGGGTGGCCAGGCCGACGGCGCGGTGATCGGCGTGGTTGATACCGCCTGCCTCGCCCCAGGTCAGCTCGAAGTTCATGGTGAACACGACTTCCGGGCGGACCTGCCGGATGGCCCCGGCGATATTCCGGCGCAGCGGGAGCCCGTACTCGACGGCACCGTCTGGATGTCCGAGGAACTGTACGTCGGTCACTCCGACGACCTCTGCGCTACGGCGCTGTTCTCTCTCGCGCAGAGGTCCTGTCTTGTCGGGGGGCATGCCGGCGATCCCCGCCTCGCCCCGAGTGGCCAGCAGGGAGGTGAGATGCTTGCCTTGCGCCGTCCACCTGGCGATGGCGCTCGCCGCCCCGTACTCGAGGTCATCGGGATGCGCCACTATGGCGATGCCCCGATCCCAGTCCTCCTCAACCGGATGCATCTCCGTCTCCTCCACTGTCGATCAGAGGGTACATCCCGCCTCGGCGGCGATACTGGGGACCGTGGAACCGGGCCGGCGCGGCGATGCCTCCTATTACCGGGAGGACCTCGCGCTCGTTCACCGTCTCGGCTTCGGGTTCCACGCGGAGGCTTGCGCGCCGGGAATTCTCAGGATCCTCGAACCCGTGCGGCGACGCCACGGCCTGGTGGTCGAGATCGGATGCGGGAGCGGACTGCTGACCGCATATCTGGTGGCTGCCGGGTTGCGCGTCCTCGGCACCGATGCGTCCGAGGCCATGCTTCGACTGGCGCGGTCCCACGTCGCCGGTGCGGCCGACATCCGACGTTTGACCCTTCCGCTCGATCCGGTCCCTGCTGCTGACGCCGTCGTCGGGGTGGGCCACGCACTCAACTACCTGGACAAAGAGCGGCAGGTGGAGGAGGCACTGGTGGCCATCGCCACGTCTCTGCTGCCCGGCGGCATCATGGCTATCGACCTGTGCGACCTCCGGTGGGGGGCCAGCCGGGTGAACCAGCCACCACGGATCTGGCGAACCGACGACTGGGTGCTGATGACGGAGTTCTCGGTCCCGGCGCCGAACCGGCACGTGCGGGTCATGACCACCTTTGTCCGCCAGGACGACGGGTCATGGCG
>DATHCF010000207.1:0-14978 GCA_035319705.1 Acidimicrobiales bacterium
GATGGCGCAGGAGCTGCAGGCACCGCGCAGCTGGACCTCGACGGTTCCGGCCTCGACGTCGAAGGCGGTCAGCTCGAGGTCGCCTCCGTCGGCCTGCACGGCCGGACGCATGAGGTCGACGAGGGCGCGCAGCTCGTTCTCACGTTCGCTGCGGACCTCCTCGCTGAGCTCGGTCACCTCTCCATTGTGCCGTGGACGGCGCCGGATGCGGCTCCGAGCCCCGACGACGCCGGGCGGTGTCAAGTTGGCGCCGGCCGGGGCGTGACGGGCGGCACGGCCGGCGCGCCGTCCCCGTCGGTGCGGGCGCGGCGGGCGGGGGCTCGAGCGACAGGCTGATCCCCGGCCACGCCGGCCGGGCCGGGAGAAGGCAGCCGGCCGCGGCGCCGGGGGTCGCGTGGGCCCGGTTGGACCAGCGGAGCGGTCCTCGGCCATCCTGGCTCGTGGCCCGGAAGCCGGCAGGAGCGGCGGTGGCCGGCTGGCGCCCTGTCCGCCGGGGCGTGCGATAGTGACCCCGTGCCGGGAATGAGGCCCATGCCCGCTTCGTGGCCCCCCGAGTGGAACAGCCCGTCACAGGGTCCCAACCACGCGAGGTGCCGGTGAGCCAGAACGTCGGCGTGGCCGGCGTCGGCATGACGCCGATGGACCGGCGAGACCGCACGCCCGAGGCCATGGTGGCCGAGGTGGTCCGCCAAGCCCTGGAGGACGCGGGCTTGGCCGCGGCCGACCTCGGCCTGGTGGTCGTGGCCAACGCCCTGGGCGGCCGGCTGTGCGACCAAGGCTGCATCCGGGGCCAGAGCTGGTTGCGAGAGGTCGGTCTCGGACCGGCCGGCGTGGTCAACGTCGACAACTCCTGTGCCGGCGGGTCGACCGCCATGCACGTGGGCACCCTGGCAGCGCGCGCCGGACAGTCGCCGGTGCTGGTGGTGGGCGTCGAGAAGATGTGGACCGGTGACCGTGCCGCCACGCTGGCCGGGATCGAGGACGGACTGCCGTCCGACGAGCGTGCCCGGCTGCGGGCGCATCACGACAACGGGAACGGCAGCGTGCTCATGGGTCTCAATTCCGCATGGGTGCGACACCAGATCGAACAGCGAGGAACCACCCTCGACGAGATCGCCGCCACTGTGGTGAAGGCGCGTGACCAGGCCGCGCGTAACCCGCTGGCCCAGTTCCGTACCACGGTCACCGCCGAGGAGGTTCTCTCGTCGTCGCCCGTGGCTCCCCCGCTCACCCGGCTCATGTGCTCGTCCTTCACCGACGGAGCAGCCGCAGTGGTGCTGGCGGCGGGGACGTCTGCGGGGGCTCCCAGAGTGGCGGCCAGCGTGCTGCGCTCGGGTGACGGCGGGTCCGACTACCACGACCGGATGCACGAAACGGCGCAGCAGGCGTACAAGGAAGCCGGGCTGGGCCCGGGCGACATCGAGGTCGTCGAGATCCACGACGCCACCAGCGCCGAGGAGCTGTGGGCGCTCGAAGCGCTCGGTTTCTTCGAGCCGGGCCGGGCCGGCCGGGCCACCAGCGACGGGCTCACCGCCTTCGGGGGATCGGGCGTCTACGTCAACCCGAGTGGGGGGCTCGTGGGCCGGGGACATCCGCTCGCCGCCACCGGCCTGTGCCAGCTGGTCGAGCTGACCGAGCAGCTGCGGGGCCGGGCCGGCCGGCGCCAGCGACCCGGGACGCGCACGGCCCTGGCCGTCAACACCGGCGGGATCCTGAACGGGAGGGACGCGGCGCTGGTGGCCATCCACGTGCTGCAGACGGCGTGACCGTGCAGGGCGCCCACATCACCGGCTGGGGAAAAGCGCTTCCCGAGAAGATCGTCACCAACGACGATCTTTCGGTCCGCCTCGATACGAGCGACCAGTGGATCACCGAGCGAACCGGCATCAAACAGCGCTACATCGGCGGGACCACCTCGCAGCTGGCCATCGACGCCGGGCGCCGGGCTCTCGACCGTGCCGGACGCGAAGGCCCCGACATCGACATGCTGATGCTGGCCACCACCACGCCGGACGCCACCGTTCCGGCGACCTCGGCCACCGTGCAGGATGCTCTCGGCATCGCCGGCGGCGCATTCGACCTCAACGCCGCGTGCTCGGGATTCGTGTACTCGCTGGTGGTCGCCCACAGCTTGGTGCTGGCGGGGGCAAAGCGGCTCCTGCTCGTCGGGGCAGAGACGCTGTCACGAATCACCGACTGGGACGACCGCGCCATGGCGGTGCTGGTGGGAGACGGTGCGGGAGCCGTGGTCATCGAGGCCACCGAGGGCCCGGGCGAACTGCTCGGCTGGGACATGGGGGCCGACGGCTCTCTCCGGCACCTGCTCAAGTGCGACCTGGGCGGGTACCTGTTCATGAACGGGAAGGAGATCTTCCGTCACGCCGTACGGGCCGTGGTGGAGTCGTCGCTCGGCGCACTGTCGCGGGCCCGCCTGTCACCCGCCGACGTCGACCTGTTCGTGCCCCACCAGGCCAACGCCCGCATCATCGCCGCTGCCGGCCAGCGTCTGGACATCCCCGAGGAGCGCTGGGTGATCACCATCGACCGCTACGGCAACACCTCGTCCGCTTCGATCCCCTTGGCACTGTGCGATGCCATCGAGGACGGCCGGCTGCACCAGGGCGACACCGTCCTGCTTTCGGGGTTCGGGGGCGGCATGACGTGGGCCAGCGCAGTGCTGCGCTGGGGCGGGTGAGCCTCCCGACGGAACCGGCTGCCGTGAACCCGGGCTCCCCGCCTTCTGACGACTCTGCGGGCCGCCCGGCGCTCGTCATGCTGGCCGCCGGCATGGCCACGAGATACGGCGGGGGGTGTAAGCCGCTCGCCCCGGTGGGAATCCGCGGTGAAGCAGTCATCGATTTGAACGCCTCGGACGCCGAGGAGGCCGGCTTCGGGCGCATCGTGGTCGTGCTCGGACCCCACAGTGGCCCGGCCATCGCGTACCACATCGAGCGGACCTGGCCCCGGTCCCTCGACGTTGCCCTCCCCGAGCAATCGGTGCCGCTCGGCACGGCCCATGCGGCGATGTGCGCCCGTCCGCACGTGGGCGGCTCGTCCTTCGCCTTGATCAATGCCGACGACATCTACGGCACAGAGGCCCTGGCCGAGCTTTGCCGGCACCTGGAGCGCGCCCGGAGTCACGCCAACGTCGCCTACCGTCTCGCCGACACCATCGTGAGCGACGACCCCGTGACCCGTGGCACCTGCAAGGTGGGCCCGGACGGCGAGTTGGTGGAGATGGTTGAACGCAAGAAGGTCACCCTCCAGGAGGACGGCGGCTTCGTGGCGGACGATGGCAAGGAACCGAGGATGCTCGACCCGGACACCCCGGTTTCGGTCAACCTGTGGGGCTTCCTCCCCACCATCTGGCCGGTGCTGGAAGCCGCGGTACGACAGGCGCACCCCGAGGTTCGCGCCGACGGCACCCTGGCCGAGGACCCGGCCGGCGAGCAAGAGGTGCTGCTTCCGGAGGTGGTGGGAGCCATGGTGGCTGGCCGCACGGCCGGGGGCGGCCCGGCGCAGGCGGTGGCTGTGCTGTCCGGCCGGGGACGCTGTATCGGCGTCACCCACTCCGACGACCTGCCCATCGTGCGCGGCGAGCTGGCGGTGCTGGTCGGCCAGGGCATCCGCCCCGAGCGGCTGTGGAGCGTCCTTCACCCAGGACGGTGACTGCCCCGGGTCAGCCGACGCTCGTCCGGCGGCGGGTGGTGGTGCACGGTCGGGTCCAGGGCGTGGGGTTCCGCATGGCCTGCGCCCGCCGGGCAGAGGCCCTCGGCCTCGCCGGGCACGTAGGCAACCGGGCGGACGGGACGGTCGAGGCCGTCTTCGAGGGGCCCGAGGCGGCGGTGCAGGCCATGGTCGAGTGGTGCCGGCGCGGCCCGCCCATGTCCCGGGTCGACCGTCTCGAGGTGCACAGCGAAGCGCCGACCGCGGCGCACGGCTTCGGGGTGGCATGACCCCGGGCGCGGCGAAGCCCCGAGTAGCCGTTCGGCCGAAGCCGTCCGTACTCCTCGGGGCCACTCGCCCTCGGTCGACGGACCGTACCCGGAGTCGGACGACCCCCGGTTCGGTTGCGACTTCGGAAGATCCCAGGGAACCCTCCGCTGCCACTCCGTTTCCCTCACCGACGTTTCGTCTCCCCGTTCCCCCGGTGAACCACCTTGCGGCGTTCCTTCCGGTTTCTACGAGGTCGTTCCGTCGGCTGGCTCACACTGTGCGCCAGCGTCGTCGAGGAGTCAACGGGGTTCCGCGAAATCCCTATGTTGTCCGGAGGATTTCTTGGTTCGTCCCCAATTGCGGCGGCGATGTCCCCAGCGCGTGCCGGACCCGTCCCCAGGTTTTCCCATGGTCGGACCGTCCGGGCCGGTCCCCGGAAGCTGCGCGTGCTCAGCTGCTCTGGCTCAGTGCTTCCGGCCCGCGGCCGCGCTCGCCTGACTCGAGCAGGCGGGCGATCTCGGCCACCTCCTTGGCCACCGACTCGGCGAACCATGACCGGGCCACGGCGTCATAGGCGACACCGAGGAGCCCGTGACCGAAGTCGATCTCCTCCACGTGTCGCAGCCGCGTGCCCTCGGGCACCTCCTCGATCTCGAACCAGGCGTGCAGGGACCGCGGTACGCCGTGCTCGAGCGTCACGTCGATGCTCGTCGGACGCGTCCAGCGATAGCGGGTGACGACCGAGCCGGGAAAGCGCCCAAGGAACTTGCCGTCTTCGCGCGCCAGCATCCCCTCGGGCGTGTCGGCCAGCTTGGTCACCCACACCATCTTGGTGTCGGCCTTGGTGTACTGCGCCGGGTCGAGCACGAAGTCGAACACCTCGTCCGGCTTCACGCCCCGCACCACCGCCGTTCCCTCGCCACGGATCACTGCTGCCTCCTCGCCTCTTTGTCCGCCTCTGTGTCCGCCTGTATGGTCCGCCTGTGTGGTCCGCTCGCCACCGGGCCTGCTCTGCTGTTCGCGACCCTATCGCCCGCAGCGCCAACTCCCGCTGCAGGTAGCACGACCCCCGACGCCGCAGGTCACCGTTTGCGCCGCGGTTGTGCACCACCGGGCGGTAGTGGGTATGGAGAGAGCACTCCACTCTCAGCGACCTATTCGGAGGACACGTGAACGGGTCCAGTGACACCCCCACCCAGCTGGTGCCGCTGCTGCTGGCGAACCACGAAGAGGCCAAGAGCCGCCTCCAGCGTGTCGAGCAAGCCGCCGCGTCGAAACGCGACGAGGCATTCTGCGAACTGACCTACGCCCTGGTCCGCCACGAGGTGGCAGAGGAGGAGGTCGTCTACCCGGCGGTGCGCCGATACGTCGACGGCGGCGACGACCTGGCGGACATGCGGATCGCCGAGCAGTCCAAGGCCGAGGAGCTGCTGGCCGAGATGGAGAAGGTCGGCGTCGGCAGCCCGCAGTTCCCCGCCATGTTCACCACCTTGCGCTCCGAGGTACTGGCGCACGCCCAGGCCGAGGGGCAGTCGGTCTTCAGCGAGTTGAGCGCCTCCCCCGACGAGCTGCTGGAGCTGGGCAAGCGCTACGAACTGGCCAAGAAGGTCGCCCCCACCCACCCACCCGCATCCGCACGCTCCGGACACGCCCCCGGGCAACTTGGTCATGGGGCCGGTGGCTGCAGTGGTCGACCGGGTACGCGACGCCGTGCGCGAGGTGAAGAGCTCCACCTGAGCGGCGCCGGGGCCGACCGGCCGTCCCCGACAGCCGGACGGAGCGGCCGCCGGTCAGCCGGCGCGGGTGGGGAACCAGCCCGTGACCGCGCCAGCCAGGTCCACCTCGAGGTGGTGGAAGGCGCGCTGCGCCTCGGCCTGGTCGACGACCTCGAAACGCACCGGTGTCGCCGGGGCCAGATGCGCCAGCAGGCGGAGGTCGGCCGAGACGACCACGGCCGGCACGCAGTAGCCACCCACCGTCGGGTGGTCGGGGCCGAGAACGACGAGCTCGCCGCCGGGCGGGAGCTGGATGGCGCCTCGCACCATCCCTCTCGAGGCGACCTCGGTCGCGGTGACGCGGACGCGGCGGGATGTGGTGCCGGGCCCCGGATCGCGGTTCTCCGCGGCGCCCTCTGCACGGGCGGCGCCCTCCTCGGGTAGCAGGCGCGTGCCGATCCGGTTGCTGTCGGGCGCCGTTCGCCACCGGCCCGCCGTGAGCCATTCGAGGTTGTCACCGTGTTCCGACCGCGCCTCGTCCGGGCCGGCCAGGACTCGCAACACGGCCGGGTGGCGGCCGGCGGGCGGCACCGCCAATCGGCCCCTCGGCCGGCCGCAGGGACCGAGGGCGAGCTCGTCGCCGGCTTCGAGCGCGCCGGGCCCGAGGCCGCTCAACAGGTCCGAGGAGCGGCTGCCGAACAGCGACTCGACGCGCAACCCACCCGACACGGCGAGTACGGCACGAACCGGGCCGGCCACCGACCCCACCTCCACCAGCTGCCCGGCGGAGAGCGGCACCGGCTGTCCGACCGGCGCAGCGCGGCCGTCGACGGTCATGGAGAGCATCGAGCCGATCCCGGCCGCGGCGACCAGGGCAACGTGCACGTCTGCTCCGGCGCGCAGCCGGGGGCCCCGGAGCGTGATCTCCAGGGCGGCGTCGAGGTCTTCGTTGCCCACGAGGCGGTTGGCCACGCACAGGTCGACCGCGTCGGCAGCCCCGGCGCCGGGCACGCCGACGCCGGCCACGCCGCGGCGCCCGCCGTCCTCGACGAGCGTGCACGACCCCGGCTGCTCGACGACGAGCGACGGCCTTGCTCCGGCACGCAGGGGGCGGCGGACGGCGGGGGTGCGGACCGCCACCTCCTCGGCCCGGACGAACCGCACGGCCCGGCCCGGCCCGAGAAGCGCATGGGGTGGGCGCAGCGGATCGAACACCACGGCGTCGGTGCGGCCGACCAGGTACCAGCCACCCGGGCTCGCTCCGGGGTAGATACCGGCGAAGCCGCCGCCCACCGCCACCGACCCTGCCGGGACCGCCGGACGCGGCCGAGCACGGCGACCCACCTCGGCCAGCATCGAGGGAAGCCCCACGAGATAGGAGAAGCCCGGCGAGAAGCCCACGAAGGCCACCTGCAGGTCCGCCCCGGTGAGCAGATCCGCCACCCCGGCGGGGTCCATGTGCAGCTGGTCGGCCAGCTCGGGGAGGTCGGGGCCGTCGAAGCACACCGGGACCACGAAGGCCCCGGCCGCTTCGCCATGCCCGGGTGACGGCGCGGCACCCGAGCCCGTGGCCCGCTCGGCATGAGCCTGCACGAGCTCGAGGAGGGCCCCGGGATGGCCGCGGCTGCGATCGACGAGCACCGTGACGGTGCCGAAACCGACAACCACGTCGTCGACGGACCGGTCGCCGGCGAATTCCGCACGCAGCAGGCGGGCCAGGGCATGAGCCCCGTGCAGGTCGCCGAGGTCGACGAGCACGGCGGCGTCGCCGAACAGACGGACCGAAACCGCCCTGTCCACCCGGCTCATGCGACGAACGATGCAAGACGCACCCCGGCCTCCCCCAGCTCCCGGCGCACGGCCCATGCCAGCCGAGCTGCGCGCGGGGTGTCGCCGTGCAGGCACAGCGAAGACGCCTCCACGTCCACCCACCCCCCGCCGAGGACCGGAGCCCGGTGCTGCTCGACCAGAGCCAGCGCCTGGGCGACGGCGCTCTCCTCATCCTCGACGAGCGCGCCCGGCAGGTCCCGGGGCACGAGCGAGCCGTCGGCCCGGTAACGGCGGTCGACGAACCCCTCGCCCACGACCGTCATCCCCGTCTCTCGGGCGGCCCGGACGGTGGGCGACCCGGCCGCCAACAGCAGGTGGGCGATGCCGAAGCAGCCGGCCTCCTCCCCGAGCAACCGGGCGATGTACTCGTCGCCACAGGCGAGGTGATACAGGGCGCCGTGTGGCTTCACGTAGCGCAACGTCCCGCCGGCCGCCCGCACCACGCTGTCGAGAGTGGCGATCTGCTCGCTGATCGACGCGGTCAGCTCTTCGGTGCTCATGTCGATCGGACGCCGGCCGAAACCGGTCCGATCCGGGAACGACGGGTGGGCGCCCAGCACCACCCCGGCCGACAGTGCCGCCCGCACCGCCGCCTCCATGTCCGACGGCGTCCCCGCATGCGCTCCGCAGCCGACGCTGGCGCTGGTGACCAGCCCGATGAGCCGAGCCTCCTCCGAGGACGACGCCGCCCCTTCGCCCACGTCCGCGTTCAGGTCGACGACCGGCATCGGGCTCAGCTTCGCACCCGCTCGGACGCCCGGTACGCTCGCGCCATCGAGCACACCGACGCCTTCGGCCAAGCGGTGTTCGACTGGGTCGGCGGGGGAACAGAGCCCGAGCTGCACGAGCGCCGCGACGGATATCTCGAGGTGGGCGCCGGACCGGAGCTCTATCTCGCCCCGGCGAGAAGATGGCCGAGGGCGGAAGGCCGCGCCATGGCGTACGCGGTCGGACGGGTGCTCGACGTCGGCTGCGGGGCGGGCCGGGTGGCGCTGCACCTGCAGCAACTGGGTGTGGAGGTGACGGGTCTCGACGTCTCTGCGCTCGCCGTGCGCGCCGCCCGCCGCCGCGGCGTGCGCGACGTGCAGCTGGGCACCGTTCAGTCCTTCGCCGGCCAGCTGGCCGATTTCGACACATTGGTACTCCTGGGCAACAACGCCGGCATCTTCGGCACGCCCGACGGACTGAGAAAAGGGCTCCGGCGCTGGGCCCGGCTCATGCGACCCGGGGCTCGTCTGCTGGCCGGGAGCACCAGCCCATACGGCGGGACCGCGCCGCTGCTCGACGCCGAGTGGCGCCAGAACAACCGCCGCCAGGGCAAGATGGCCGGGCAGCTCCGCTTGCGGGTGCGCTACGGAAAGCTCGCCTCGCCCTGGTTCAACTGGCTGTTCCTGTCGCCGGGCGAGCTCGCCACACTGGTGGACGGCACGGGATGGCGATGGCTGCGCACGCTCCAGGCGGGCGACGACGAGCCGTTCGTGGCCGTGCTCGAAAGGGAGCAGACGCCGGGGTGAGCCGGGGCCGGCCGCTCAGCGGCATTCGGCGCACACCCCGACGAGGTCGAAGCGGTGCTCGACGACCTCGAAGCCGGTGGCGGCGCGTGCTGCCTCGTCCAGAGCCCGCTCGAGGCGCGGCGAGGGGGCGATGTCGGCCACCTTGCCGCACGCCGAGCACACGATGTGGTGGTGATGGCCGGCCAGGTCCTCGGCCAGCTCGAATCGGCCGTGGTCGTCGGCGCCGCTGACCCGGCGGGCCACACCGGCAGTCACCAGCACCGACAAGTTCCGATAGGCGCTCGACTGCGACAACCCGGGGCTCGCCTCGAGGATCTCGGGCGTGGTGAGCGGGCGGCCGGCGGCCGCCATGACCTGGACCAGGTCACGGCGCAGCCGGGTGTAGCGCTGCTCGGCGCCGGCCAACCGCAGCGCCACCTCGGCGTCCAGCTGACGGTCCACGCCCGCCAGCCTACCGTCGGCGCTCGGAATAGAAATGGGAACCATTCTCGGTTAATGTCCCCCCCGTGCGACGCCCTTCATCGGTGCTCCGCTCCGGCCTGCTGCTCCTCGCCTGTGCGGCGGGCAGCTGGTCCGCGGCCGGGTGCTCCTCCACCACCGCTCCGGCCACGCCCGGAGTGGTCCAGGTGGTGGGGGCCGAGAACGAGTACGCCAACGTCGCCTCGCAGATCGGCGGGCCCTACGTGCAGGTGCACGCCGTCATGAGCAACCCCAACACCGACCCCCACAGCTTCGAGGCCAGCCCGTCAGTGGCGCAGGTGGTGTCGGCGGCCCGGCTCGTCATCCAGAACGGGGTCGGCTACGACACGTTCATGAACAAGATCGAGGCCGCCGCTCCCAACCCGGCGCGCAAGGTGATCGAAGTGCAGGACCTGCTCGGCCTGCCCGACAGCACGCCCAATCCCCACCTGTGGTACAGCCCGGCAACCATGCCGGCGGTGGCTAGGGCCATTGCCGACGACCTGAGCACGCTGGTCCCGTCGCACGCGTCCACCTTCAGGGCCAACCTGACGAAATTCGACAACTCGTTGACGGCCTGGCTGGGCGACATCGAAGCGCTGAAGGTCGCCTACGGCGGCGCCGGCGTGGCCACCACGGAGCCGGTGGCCGACTACCTGCTGCAGGCGGCCGGTCTCGACAACCGCACTCCGTTCGTCTTCCAGGCCGACATCATGAACGGCGTCGACCCTTCGCCGCAGGACGTCACCATCGAGAAGAACCTCTTCGTCCACCACGAGGTAAAGATGTTCGTCTACAACCAGCAGGTGACCGACTCCTTCACCAGCTCGCTGGCCGCCTTGGCCCGGAGCCAGGGCATCCCGGTGGTGGGTGTGTACGAGACCATGCCCGTCCCCGGCTACGACTACCAGTCGTGGATGGTGGCCGAGGTCGACGCATTGCACAAGGCCCTGTCGGCGGGCGTCTCGACGACCCGGCTGTGAGCCCCGTCTCGTCCTCCGCCGGGCCCCCCGACCCGTCCCGGCCCGCCCCCCCGCACGGGGGCTTGGAGGTGCAGGGCGTCGGGGTGCGGCTGGGCGGGCGGCAGGTGCTGGGTGACGTCTCCTTTGCCGTCGGCCCCGGCCAGCTGACCGGGCTGATCGGGCCGAACGGCGCCGGGAAGACCACGCTGCTGCGCGTCATCCTCGGCCTGCAGCCTGTCGACGACGGGCGGGTCGTGCTCCCCGGAGACGGAGACGCCGCCCGTCACAAGGCCATCGGATATGTGCCCCAGAAGGTGCTCCTCGACCCGGACATGCCGCTGCGGGCGCGCGACGTGGTGGCGCTCGGCCTCGACGGCAACCGCTTGGGACTCCCGCTGTCCCGTCGGCGGCGGCACCAGGCGGTGGACGAGATGCTGGCAGCGGTGGGGGCCTCGCATCTGGCCGACGCCCGGGTGGGGCTGCTGTCGGGCGGTGAGCAGCAGCGCGTGCTCATCGCCCACGCGCTCGTCAGCCGGCCGCGCCTGCTGCTGCTCGACGAGCCACTGGCCAACCTCGACCTCGGCGCCGGCCAGGAGGTGGTGGAGCTGCTGGCCGAGATCACGCGCCAACAGCAGGTCTCGGTCTTGATCTCGGCCCACGACATGAACCCACTGCTGCCGGTCATGGACCGCATCGTCTACATCGCCGGTGGCCGGGTGGCGAGCGGCACCACCGACGAGGTGGTGCGCTCCGAGGTGCTGAGCGCGCTGTACGGCCAGCACGTGGACGTGCTCAAGGTTCACGGCCGGTTCATCGTGGTGGCGGGCCAGCCCGACCGCGCCCAGCCCGGCGACGGGCACGGTCACGACCACCTCGAGACCCCCGACGAGCCCGGCATCTTCTCCATCCGATGAGGCCGGCGGGGCATCGGCCGAGGGTTCGTCGGCGGCGTCGGTGACCGGCCCCCTGCACGTGGTGTTCGAACCCGGCTTCTTCTCCAGTGGCACCGTCCACGGCGCACTGGTCATGGGGGCGGTGGTAGCGACCGTCACCGGCACGGTGGGCACCTTCACCGTCCTGCGGGCCCAGTCCTTCGCCGGCCACGCCCTCGGCGAGCTCGGCGCCACCGGGGGCTCGGCTGCCTTTCTGGCCGGCGTCAACCCCCTGTTCGGCTTCGTCGGCATCGCCGTCATCTCCGCCGCGGTGATCGAAGCGCTGGGACTTCGCCGGCCGCGCACGCGCGACCTGGCCACCGGCCTGGTGCTCGGTGCCGGGCTGGGCCTGGCCGCGCTGTTCCTCTACCTCGACACCACCTCGAGCAGCACCACCGGTGCTCCCGTCACCATCCTGTTCGGGTCGCTCTTCGCCGTGAGTACCAGCATGGTCCCGAGCGTGGCCGTGCTCGGCGGCCTGGCCCTCGTGATGGTGGTGGCCTGCTACCGCATGCTGCTCCTCGGTTCGCTCGACGCCGACTTGGCGGCGGCCAAGGGCGTGCCGGTGCGGGTGGTGGGGATGGTGTACCTGCTGGCGCTGGCCCTGGCCGTCTCGCTGGCGGCCGAGACCATCGGCGCCGTGCTCTCCACGGCGCTGTTGGTGGGGCCGCCGGCCACGGCCCTGCGGCTCACCAAACAGCCGGGGCGGGCCATCGTCACCTCGGTGGTGGCCGGCATCGCCGCCTGCTGGCTCGGGGTGCTCTTGGCCTACGACAGCTACTACTGGCCGCCGGCCGGCCACGGATGGCCGGTGAGCTTCCTCATCGTCACCATCATCTTCGTCTTCTACGTGGCGGTCGACCTCTCCTCCCGGACGCTGCGGCGCCGTCACCGCCTGTCCGAAGCCTCGGCTCAGGCCTGATGTTCAGCGGCTACATGCTCAACACGTGGGCCGCCGCCACCATGGTGGCGATGGTGGCGGGCGTGGTCGGCTTCTTCGTGGTGCTGCGCGGCTCGGCCTTCGTGGCCCACGCCATCCCCCACGGCGCCTTCGGCGGGGCTGCCGGCGCCTACCTGCTCGGGGTCAACACCCTGTACGGGCTGGGCGCATTCGCCGTAGCCGGGGCAGCGGGCATCGGGTGGCTCGGCCGGCGCGGCCGCCACGACGTGGTCACCGCCCTGTCGTTGGTGATCATGCTGGGGCTCGGGGCCTTCTTCCTGTCGCTCAGCTCCGAGTACTCGGCCGAGGTGTTCGCACTGCTGTTCGGCGAGGTGCTCGGCGTGGCCCGCGGTGACCTGCTGCCCATCGCCGCCCTGGGCGCGGCCTGCCTGGCCGTGGTGGCGACGGTCTACCGGCCCCTGCTGCTCGCATCGGTCATGCCGGAGGTGGCGCGGGCCCGGGGCTTGCACGCGAGCAGGCTGGAGACCGTCTTTCTGTTGGTGGTGGCCATGGCCACCACCATGACGGTGCCGGTGGTGGGGGCCTTTCTCATGTTCTCGCTCACCATCGGGCCGGCGGGGGCCGCACGGTCGTTGACCGACAGCCCGCCGCGGGCCATCGGCCTTTCGGTGGCCATCGCCCTGGCGACGGTGTGGACCGCCATCGCCGTCTCCTACGAGACCAACTGGCCCATCGGCTTCTTCGTGGGGATGTTCGGGGTGGGCGTCTACGGCGCGGCGCGTGGCTGGGCGCGCCGGCGCCGGAGCGCTGTGGCGGCGGTCACGGCCGGATGAGCGCCGCGCCCGGCGCGCCGCGGCTCAGTCCCACAGGGCTTTCGGAGCCCGGCCGGGACGGTAGTGGCCGGGCGGCAACCCGCCGGAGGCGGCACGCTCGATGCGGCCCCGCATGCCCTCGGACAGGGCGTCGGCCTTGATCATTTCGATGAAGAGGGCGGTGGCGTTTCCCACGTCGAAGAAGTCGCGCTGCCAGCTCCACTGCCAATTCCCGGCGTAGCGGAACCAGCTGCCGCCGATGCCTGCCACCTCGTAGGGGGTGCCGTCGGCGCGGCGGGCGTCGGCGATCTGGCGCCAGAAGCCCACCACCTCGCCCTGCTCGGGGTCGATCAGCACCTTCTGATAGGGGTACTGCCAGCCCTCGAGGCCGCCCATCTCGAGACCCAGGGCGACGTCGCGGATCTCGTCACGGCCGACCACCATGAACTCCTCGTGGGGGCCGAGGTTCCAGCCGTAGGTGGCGTCCTCGGTGTAGAGCTCGGCCATGGGGCGCCAGTCGCCTTCGGCCTCGGCCCGGCGGTTGGCGGCCAGCCACTTCTCGACCATGTCGGCCAGCTCCCGGTAGGGGTACGCTCCCATGTCAGTCCTCCTCGATGCGAAGGGCCCCCGTGGGGCAGAACCTCACCGCCTGCTCGACCTGACCCCGCAGATCCTCCGCAGGGGCGTCGTCGAGGATGTCGAGCACACCCTGCTTGGACACCGAGAACACCTCGGGCGCCTCCGATTCGCACACGCCGTGGCCCTGGCAGCGGTCGCGGTCGATGATCACCTTCACGGGATCTTCCGCCGGCGATAGCGGGCCGCGCAGGGCTGGCGAAGCTGGACGACCATCTTGGAGTGGTCGTTGCGGTAGCTGTCGTACGGCTGGGCCAGCGCGAACTCCCAGCTGCGCAGGAGCACGGAGAAGATGGCCTTCAGCTGCATCATGGCGAAGGGGGCCCCCACACAGCGGTGGCGGCCGGCGCCGAAGGGTATCCACGTCCATGGGTTGGCCCGGTCTTCGGCGCGCGGTTCGAAGTACCGCTCGGGGAGGAACTCGTCGTGGCGGGGAAAGTCCTCGGGCAGACGGTTGGAGACCGCCGGGCTGGCTCCCACCAGCTGCCCCGGGAGGATGTGGAAGCCCTGCACCTCGAGCGGCTCCTTGGCCACCCGTAGCACGAGGATCAGCGGCGGATGCAGGCGCAAGGCCTCCTTGACGGCCGACTCGAGAACGGGGATGTCGCGCAACGCCTGGTAGCTCACCTCCTCCCCCTGCGCGTACAGCCCGTCGAGCTCGGCCACCACCGCCTCCATCACTTCGGGATGGCGAAGCAGCTCGATCAACGTCCAGGCCGCGGTGCCGGAGGTGGTGTGGTGGCCGGCGAACATCATCGAGATGAACATGCCGGTCACCATGTCGGTGGAGAACCGGGGCGAGCCGTCCTCGTCGCGGATCGACATGAGCACGTCGAGGAGATCGCGTTCGTCCTCGGGCGGCGCTCCCGCCTGCAGCCGACGGTCGATGATCTGCTGGACCAGCTCGACCAGACCGAGACGCGCCGCGTCGCGCCGGACGAAGCTCTCGATGTCCGCATAGGGGTCCACGTAGGCGAGCGCGTCGGTCCCGCGCTCGAGGTCGTGATAGAGCGCGGCGAAGCGCCGGTCCAGCTGGTGACGGAAGCGCTTGCCGATGAGGCAGGCGGAAGAGGTGTAGATGGTCAGCTCGGCGAAGAAGTCGAGGAGGTCGATGGTCCCCTCGTCCGACCACTGCCCCACCATGGCCTCGACCTCGGCGGCGATGGTGGAGGCATGGCCGCGCATGAACTTGTCACGCAGGGCCTGGTTGTGGAGCATCTCACGGCGGCGCTCGGGTGGGGCGTCGAAGACCACGCCCTCGCCGAAGATCGGCTTCATGAA
>DATHCF010000208.1:0-3085 GCA_035319705.1 Acidimicrobiales bacterium
CGAGGTCTTCCGGCTGCCGCTGCGGGGCTTCAGAAAGTAGGCCCAGTTCCGGTCGCCACAGTGGGGGCAGACGGGGCCGTCCGGCCACCGCATCCGCTCCACCAGTTCCCAGGCTGCGGCCTCGTCGGAGAAGTGCTTGGCGAGGGTCGAGAGGTTCAGTTCCACGTTGTCCACAGGCACATAATCCCAGGTGGGTGTAATGATTACAGGCGTGTAGTTCCCCCATCCCTAGCGGTGGGTGCGCCAGATAGCCAGTCCCCAAAATTCCGGTCAATGGACCCGGCCGGGGGGTCCGCACACCCGCCTAGAGGCGTCCAGGACCGGCACGCCGGCCTGCGCCAGGGATGTGATCAGCCCGTGGCGCCGGTGCTGGCTCGGCCGCCCTGGCCGAGGCTGCTGTGTGCAGGGTCCCAGGCCTCCTGGAGCAGCCCCAGCGCTTCGTCGACCACCTCGTCGGCGGGGGGTCCAGCCTCGCGGACCCCGACGAGGGCGGTCAGGCAGGCGAAATCGGCGGCCAGGAGCCCGGCATCGGTCTCGAGGTCGCCGTCCTCGCCAGGGCGGCCCGGAGGGGCCAGGTCCAGGCGCAGCGTTCCGGACCCGGCCGGGGGCAGAGCGAGATGCGGGTGCCCATCCCCGGGCATGCGCTCGGGCCCGGTGGCAGCTGGCACAGAGCCGGTGTCGTGCACCGCCGATCGGATGCTTCCCCCGCTGGCCAACCTCCCATGGCGGACGCCACGCAGCTTGTCGAGCGGGAGGTTGGGCACGTTCAGGTTGAGCACGGTCCCGGCGGGGCTGCCGGCGAGCAGGGAAACCAGCGCGGCCGCCAAGGCGGCCGGTGTGTCCCACGGGACCGGTTCGTTCCCGAAACGGATGGAGGCGGCCAGACACCGCAAGCCGAAGTGCGCGCCGGTCAGCGCCGCCCCGACAGTGCCCGAGTGCATGGCGGAGCGCCCGACGTTGATCCCATGGTTGATGCCCGAGAGAACCAGGTCCGGGCGCGGCCCGAAGCCTCCGACGCACGCCAGGATCACCGCCAGCGCCGGCGGCCCGTCGATTCCGTACACAGGTACGTCCAGACCCTCGATGAGATGGGACTCATAGTCCACGCCGTCTCGCGAGTGCACAGGCCCGACGGCGGCGCCCGCTCCGCTGTAGTCGACGAGCGGTGCCACCACGACGACCTCGTGACCGGTGCCCTGGGCGGCCCTGGCCAGGGCGGCGATGCCGGGAGCGCGCACGCCGTCGTCGTTCGTGACCAGGATTCGCACGGAGCCTCCGCACTGGCCGGTATCGGGGACCGGCTGCGTTACCTGCCGGTACCATACCGGCCCCATGGCCCAGCCTTCGCCGGAGCCTCTGCCGCCCTCGGGTCACCAATACCTCATCGAACACGGCCGGGCCGAAGCGATCGTCACCGAGGTGGGCGCCGCGCTGCGGTCGTTCACCGTCGGCGGCCATGTCGTTGTCGACGGATTCGACCAGCACAAGATGGCAGGTGACGGGCGGGGACAGGTGTTGGCGCCGTGGCCCAACCGCCTGGGTGACGGGCGCTACGCCTTCGGCGCCCGCAGTGGCCGCGCCGCGCTGGACGAGCCGGCCCGCCACAACGCCATTCACGGCCTGGTCCGCTATCTGCCGTGGCAGGTGCGTGGCCAGGCGCAGAACAGCGTCACCCTCAGGTGCGAGCTGCAGCCGTCTCCGGGTTATCCGTGGCGATTGGAGCTCGACGTGGAGTACCACCTGGGACGTAATGGGTTGGCGGTACGTACCGAGGTGACGAATTGCGACGATGCCCCGGCGCCGCTCGGCGTGGGCTTCCATCCGTACCTCACGGTCGGGACCGAGACCATCGACGCCGCCCGGCTGCAACTACGCGCTGATCACTACCTGCGTAACAATGAGCGCGGCCTGCCGGTCGGTGAAGCTTCAGTGGCCGGATCCGACGTCGACTTCAGAACACCGCGGTCGGTCGGGCCGACTCGACTCGACACCGCATTCGGCGGGCTGCATCGCGATCGCCACGGCATTGCAGCTGTCGAGCTTCACCATCCAGAAGGCCATCGCCGCGTGAGTCTGTGGATGGACGTGTCTTTTCGATGGGTCATGGCGTACACCGGCGACACCGTCGGGGAGGTGGATCGCCGCCGGCGGTCGATCGCGCTCGAGCCCATGACCTGCCCACCCGACGCCTTCCGGTCGGGAACGGACGTGATCAGCCTGGCTCCGGGGGCCAGTTGGAACGGGACGTGGGGGATCAATCCCGGCTGATCCCGGCCGATCCCGGCGGCCGGTCGCGAACCTTCGCTCATCGTCTGGTGAGCTGCCGGCGACGAGGCGCTCGCGAGTAGCCGTCGGAAGTCCTCGCATAGCGCTTGGGCATGGACGACGTGCATCCCAGTACGTGGGCCGTCGGAAACGGCTTGCGCTAGCAGTCAAGAGCGCGTCGTCTCCCGTCAGGAGGCGAGCAGTTGCTTCAGTGCCTTGCGGAGGGGGATGGTCGATCTGCGGAACTTCCATCTCACGATGGTTCGTCACACAGGGTGCGACAACCGCCAAACTGCTGGCCCGTGCAGATCACGGGTCACCGTGAGCCGCGCTCACGTACCAGTACGCGACGAGCGATCCGGGCAGGGTACTTGCCGACGCGTTGCCAGACTTCGTTTGTCAGCGGCGACGCGGTGCCATTGAAGGCACCAGCAGACGAGAGATCGCGCCCGGATCGCGCCCGACGAAGGCGGCCACGCAGCGCATACCCCGTCTCACCTGGTGAAACGTGCCCCCGGCAGGAGTCGAACCCGCAACCTGGTGGGTAGAAGCCACCCGCTCTGTCCAGTTGAGCTACGGGGGCAGAGTACGAAGCATGTCGGCGCCCAGCCCTGACAGGTTACTGCTCGCCACTCAGGCTCGGTGGAAGCCGAGGTGCGTGCATGTGTCATGCTGGTCAACACACGGTGGCCGTAGCTCAGTTGGTTAGAGCGCCAGGTTGTGGCCCTGGAGGTCGGGGGTTCAAGTCCCCTCGGTCACCCTCAGACGCTCCGCACCTTCGGCAACCATGTTCGCCCTCGACCCCTGCCGGCGCGTCGGG
>DATHCF010000209.1:0-2880 GCA_035319705.1 Acidimicrobiales bacterium
GGCGGCGCGATGTGGGGCCGGCGAGCCGGTGCAGTACGTGATCGGGCACTGGGCGTTCCGCAGCCTCGAGCTCGGGCTCGACCCCCGCGTGCTCATCCCGCGGCCGGAGACCGAGGTGGTCGCCGGGGCGGCCCTCGAAGTAGTGTGCGGACTCGACAGCACGTCGCGCCGGCCGGTGGTGGCCGATCTCGGAACCGGTTCGGGCGCCATCGCCCTGTCGCTTCTCCTCGAGTCGCCGTGGCCGCTCGAGGTGTGGGCGACCGACATCTCGAGCGATGCCCTCGCCGTGGCCGAGCGCAACCTGCAGGCGCTGGGCAACCGGGCCACCCCCGGTGCCACCCTGCAGCTGTCGGCCGGATCCTGGTACACGGCTCTCCCGGTTCGACTGCGCGGACAGCTGGACCTGGTGGTCGCCAACCCGCCCTACGTGGCTCGTCAGGAGTGGGAGACCCTCGACGCACGGGTGCGAGAGCACGAGCCGTACACGGCGCTCGTTCCCGGCGAACGCGGCACCGAGGCCATAGAGGCCATCGTCGCCGGCGCGCCGCAATGGCTCGTCGGCGGTGGGGCGCTGGTGGTGGAGATCGGAGCGGACCAGGGCGCCGTTGCCGCTGCCGCGGCGTCGTCGGCAGGAATGGCAGAGGTCGCCGTGCGCCCCGATCTCGCCGGGCGAAACCGGGTCCTTGTGGCCAGGCACCAACCGTGAACCGGGCGGCCGTGAACCTGCTGCCGGCGGTGCGTGCCCTGCAGGCGGGGGAGGTGGTGGCCGTGCCCACCGACACCGTCTACGGCTTGGCCGTCGACCCGAGCCGAGCGGGGGCCACCGGCCGTCTGTTCGCCGTGAAGGGCCGTCCGGCCGACATGGCGCTGCCCGTGCTGGTGGCCGACATCGCCCAGGCCGAGCGGTTGTGGGAGCTCGCTGTCGCATCGACGCCCCGCCTCTTGGCCGAGCGTTTCTGGCCCGGCCCCCTCACCCTGGTGGTGGCGCGCGCTCCTGGCATCGAATGGGACCTCGGTGGCGACGTCTCCACCATCGGGCTGCGCTGCCCGGACCACGAGCTGGTCCGCGAGCTGTGCCGGCTGGTGGGGCCGCTCGCCACGACCAGCGCCAACCGCCACGGCGAGCCGCCGCTTCGTACCGCCACTGCCGTCACCGACTGCTTTGGCGCGGCATTGCCCGTGATCGACGGCGGTGAGTGCGACGGGGAGCCGTCCACCGTCGTCGACGCCACTACCGGTCCGCTCCGCTGCCTTCGCGCCGGCGCTATCGCCTGGGAGGCGGTGCTGGAGGCCGTCCGCTAGTTCGCCGTGGATCGGGCAGGTGCCCGGAGCGACCGGCGTCAACGACAGCGCCTGGCGGCGACGCCAGCGACAGCGACGAAGCCGACGAAGCCGACGAAGCCGACGAAGCCGACGAAGCCGACCAAGCCGACGACGGGCTATCGCAGCTCGACGCGACCGTCGTCGTGCACGGTCACCGCCCGGCCGCAGCCCTCCTCGGACTCGAGGGCGCTCAGCTGGCAGCCGTCGGTCACGTTGGTCCACCCCCGGCGTCCCTCGGCATCGAGCAGGGCCAGGATCCCGAGGTTCGGCTCCCCCTGGCGGTCGTGGACCACCGTGTAGGTCTCGACCTCGAAGTCGCCGGTCTGCTCCGGCGCCGCCTGGCGCTGCGCGCCGGCGTCGACTTCCGCTTGCGGCACGAGATGGCGGAACGGCCGCTTCCCGGGGGTGCTCGACCACAGTCCCACGGCGTGCTTGGTGGCGTACCAACCCAATCCGGTGACCATGCCCGTCGATCCCGGCTCCGCCCGGAGCCGGCCGGCCATGGCGGCGATCGAATGGGTCACGTAGTTGTTGCCCGGTCCGCCTGCGAATCCGAGCCCGCCGGTGACGGTGAGCGGACGGCTCGGATCGTCGGCGTCGATCCCGAGGGCGGCAGCCGACAGCTGCACGGCGCAGGGGAAACAGGAGTACAGATCCAGGTGCGCCACGTCGTCCACGCCGAAGCCCGCGTGCTCGAGGGCGGCACGTCCAGCTGCGGCGATGGCGGGCGACGAGTGCAGATCGCGCCGGTTGGTGAGGAACCACTGGTCCTGCGCGTCGGCGGCGGCCAGTGGGAAGACCAGACTCTCGTCGGGCACTCCGGCCCGGCGCGCCGCCTCCAGGGAGCAGAGGATGAGGGCCGCACCCATGTCCACCCGGTCGTTGGCGTTCATCCGCTTGGGATAGGGGAAGGCGATCATGTGGTTGTCGTCCGACACGGTGCACAGCTCGTCGGCGGACCAGGCCCGCCGCGACCATGCGTGGTCGTTGGCGGCGGCCACCTCCGAGAACCGTGCCCAAAGTCGGGCCACGCGCTGTTGGTGTGCGTCGATCGACTCGCCCGCCGCCGCCCGCAGAGCGTTTTCGAACAGCGGAAAGACGTTGCGGGGGCGGTCCAGTCCGTGGGCCAGCTCCTCGTCGGTGACCGGTGAGCGATCGACGCCGAGCGCAACCGGCGACGACGTGCCCGAGGGCTGGGAGGTCCAGGCGAGCGCCGGCTGTTCCGGAAGACGTCGGGTGGCCCTGCGGGTCCAGGCGCATTCGGCGCCGGTGATGAGCGCCACCTCCAGACGTCCCGTGGCGATGGCGCTGGCCGTGTCGGCCGCCACCGTCTGTGGCCCGTTGCCCCCGATGACGCTGAGGGCGTGCTCGCCGGGATCGATGCCGAGACGTTCTGCCACCAGCTGTGCCGGATCGACATAGCGCCAGCAGAGCGGCACCATGACCCGCAGCGACTGTGCGGCGCGCAGGAGGCGGTCCCCTGCTCCCGCACCTCCGGCGTCCCGGGCGGCCTCCCGCAGCGCCCGGGTCATGAGCTCCACCGGTTCGGGCCGGTCG
>DATHCF010000210.1:0-2717 GCA_035319705.1 Acidimicrobiales bacterium
GGCGCTCGGCGGTGGGCTGCTGCTGCCCTTCGTCCCCAGCTGGCTGGTGGGCCTGGGACTGGCCGGGTTCAGCGGCGGACTGCTCAACCTCTATCTGAAGACACCGGGCATGCGCCAAGAGGGGAGCTTCCTTCCCACCAGTGAGGGAACGGCCCTGGCCAAGGACGTGTGGATGGCGGGGATCGCCGCCATGCTGCTGTTCGATCGCGAGTCCTGGTTCCGGCGCCGCCGCCGCTGAGCACCGGCGGCCTCCACCCTCAGAGCCCGGCCACGCCTTCGAGGGCGAGAAGCCGGCGCTTCATGGGCAGGCCTCCTCCGTAACCGCCGATGTGGCCGCCGCTGGCCACCACCCGGTGACAGGGCAGGACGATCGGGATGGGATTGGCGCCGTTGGCCTGCCCCACGGCGCGAAAGGCGGTGGGCCGGCCGACCATCTCGGCCAGCTCGGCGTAGCTCACCACCTCGCCATAAGGGATGTCGGCCAGGCTGCGCCACACGTCGCGCTGGAAGTCGGTGCCGGACAGCGTGAAGGGCAGGTCGAAGCGACGCCGGCGACCGGCGAAGTACTCCTCGAGCTGTCGCTCGGTGGCCGACAGCGGCCCGTTGGCCGGCTTGGCGACCGTCCGGCCGCGGGTTCGCGAACCAGCCGGCAGCCGGCTCGATCCGGAGCCGGGAAGGCGGATACCGAGCAGCGACTCGTCGTCTGCCTCGAGGACCAAGGTGCCGATGGGGCTCTCCACTGTGGTGCGCTGGATCTCGTTCATGCCGCGCTCTCCTTTCGTGCTGTTCGACCTTCTCGTGCTCGTGTCCGTGCCGCTGCACCGGTGGTACGCGCGCCGTCGCCGGCGGCGGACACCGACCACAGGTGCATCTGCGCATAGGCCCGCCATGGCCGCCACCGTTCTGCTCGCTCTTCCAGCGCGCCGGGCCGATCGGGCAGGCCGAGGCGCTTGGCCCCGCGACACGCCCCGAGGTCGGTGGCCACAAAGGCGTCGGGATGGCCGAGGGCCCGCAACACCACGTACTGCGCCGTCCACGGCCCGATGCCGGGCAAGTCCTGCAGGGCGCCATCGAGCTCGTCGGGGGTGACCCCGGCGTCGATGACCAGATCTCCCGACGACACCGCCCGGCACAACCCGAGCAGGGCGCGCCGGCGCGAAGCGGGCAGCCCGAGCGAATCATCGTGACCTTCCAGCAGCGCGCCCAGGACATCGGGCGACGGGAAGGCGCGTAGCTCCGGGTGTCCGGGCACGGGGTCGCCGCCGCAGGCTTCCACCAACCTGGCCCCGAGCCGGCGGGCCCCGGCCACCGACACCTGCTGGCCGACCACGGCGCGCACGGCCGTCTCGAAGCCGTCGACCGAACCCGGCACCCGCACCCCGGGCCGGGCGTCCAGAAGCGGACGGAGCACCGGGTCCTCGGCGAGTGCCCGGTCCACCGCCTGCGGGTCGGCGTCGAGGTTGGCCAGATGACGGCAGCGGGCGATAGCGCTCGTGAGGTCGCGCAGGTCCGTCATGCAGAACCGCGCCTCGAGATATCCGTCGCCTGCCTCGAGCCGGACGGCGCCGTCGCCGTGGGCCAGGCGGAGGCTCCGGGTGTGACTGTGGTCGTCGCCGTCTTCGAGCCCGGGCACGGCGCGAGCGCCGAGGAACCCGAACAGGCCGCCGGTGTCGAAGGGCCGGCGGTAGGCCAGACGCACCGTCACCGCCGGCACACCCGGCACGTCGTCGTCACCCCCACCGGCGCGGCGCCGTGCCGCCTGCCGGAGCTGGCTCGGGGTGCGGCCGAAGACGGCGCGAACCGTGTCGTTGAACTGCCGCACGCTGGCGAAGCCGGAGGCGAACGTCACCTGCGCCATGGACAGGTCGCTGCTCTCGATCAACACCCGCGCCGTCTGGGCACGCTGGGCGCGGGCCAGCGCCAGCGCCCCGGTCCCGACCTCGGCCACCAGCACCCGGTGCAGCTGGCGCGCGCTGTAGCCGAGTCGGGCCGCCAAGCCGCTCACACCGTGTCGGTCGACGACGCCGTCCAATACCAACTTGAGGGCCCTGGATGCCACGTCGGCCCGGCCCAACCACTCCGGTGACCCCGGCGCGGCGTCGGGACGACAGCGCAGACACGCCCGGAAACCGGCGCGCTGGGCCGCTGCCGCGGTGGGGAAGAAACAGACGTTCTGGCGTTTGGGCGTGAGGGCCGGGCAGCTGGGCCGGCAGTAGACGCCGGTGGAGGTGACGGCGGTGAAGAACCAGCCGTCGAAGCGCTGGTCACGGCTCTGCACAGCCCGGTAGCAGCGATCGAAGTCCTCCACCGCCACCCATGCTGGCATGGGGGCGAGGCGCCGTCTGGCGGGTTTCGGACAGGGTGGTCGCTCGGGCAAATATATACTTGACAAACCTCTCTAGGGGGTCCAAAATGGTCCCATGGAGAGAATGTCCCTGGTAGAGGTGGCAAAACGGTTCTCAGACGAGGCCGCTGCCTGGGAGTACGTAGAGGCGATCCGCTGGCAGGGAACACCCACATGCCCCCGCTGTGGCTCTGAGGACGTTCTGTACCTCCAGCCCCGCTCAGAGGCCCCCAGGACGACCAGGACGGGCGCTACGACCTACCGCCGGGTCTGGCGGTGCCGAAACTGCAAGCGCCAGTTCTCCTGCCTCATTGGAACCATCTTCGAGGGGTCGAAGATCCCGCTCCGTAAGTGGGTCATGGCGATCTATCTC
>DATHCF010000211.1:0-8184 GCA_035319705.1 Acidimicrobiales bacterium
ACCGCTACGGGCCTTGAGCTCTCGGAGAAGCCCGAGCACGGCGTCCGGCCCCTCATAATCCCCCGCAAGGGAGCTTCGCCCCGGTTCATGCCAGACAACGGCGTCACTCAGCACGACCCGCAGGAGATCGAGGTCCCCGAGTTCGAAATCCTGATAGAGCCGACGGATCAACAAGGCATAGGCGTTTTCACTCAATGGACTTCCCCTCTGTTCTGACGCATCGTCCCTTCACTGCTAGTCCGCTGCACAGACGAGGTGCAGCGCGGGCATCTGTTGCCGAGGGCAAAGCCACAGCCGTAGTAACTGCCATGGGCAAAGATCCACGCACCAGAGCCCGATGGGCGAGCTAGACAACACGCTGGACACCGGGTCCCAGGTGAAGGTGAGCGAGAGATCCAGATGGACGATGACGATGCCCCGGCACTTGAGTGCTCACCCAGCGGCACCCTCTCATAGTGGAGTTCAACGCCCGCGAGCTCTAGAGGCTTTGGGCTGGGCCTGGGACTGTGGCCCTTCGGCCCTGTTCGGGTCGGTGTCCCCGGGTTAGGAGTACGGGGAGGAAGGGGCCGTGAGAATGTTCGAACCGAGTGTGGACCCTGATGAGGACATCGAGGGTGAGTAGGTGTGCTCGGCGAGGGAGATGTCCGCAGGGTTCGTCGCATTTGTCAGCCTCGACCCAAGGGGGCTGTGCAGCTCATGGGCAGGCAGCCAAGCGTTCTCGCCATGCTCGTGATCGGCATCTGCCCATGGCACCAGGGCCGCTCGCCCCGCAGTGGGTTGGGCCGCCGCCACCGCGCCGGGTACTTGCCCTGGAGCTTCCCGTAGAGCCGGGGAACGCGCCGCAGCGGGTTGTTCCGATCGCACAGGGCCTCGACGAGGACGGGGTCGGCCAGACCCTGGCGGACGCACCAACGCAGGAACGTGGTCACCCGCGAGAGGCGGTTACGGATCGTGTTGTTGGCAACGGGACGGTGCCACCTGCTACCGGAGGCAGTGGTCGAGACTGTCGATCTCCCGATCACGCTGACTAAGCGAGGCTGCCTGGTCTGGGCGCGCAAGGAATAGGCCGCACCATATCGACACCTGCCGCCGTTACCGCCTGGGCGACCTCCGAGCCGTGGCATCCGGGTGCGGCATTTTGCGAGTGGGGTCGAGATGCTGGGTGATCAAGGCCGGAACGTCTCGTAGACGGTGAACTCCTCAACGCTCGGAGGTCCCTGGGGAATCACCCCGGCTGATTCAATCGCCTTCTGAATCACGGGCATTGCCGCGTCGTAGTCCTCACGCGATTCCCAGAAATCGATCACACCCCAGCCACGCTGGACGGGTGCCGACGAGTGAAAAAGGAGGCCCTTCGGTGGCTCGCCAGCCGTGATGATTTTGTGAACGGCATCAAACTGCTCTTGATTGACGCCAGGAAGAGTGGTGTGGATGCGGACCGTCATGATGAGACCCCTTCCTCTGAGTGATCGTCGAACTGTAATGGCTATCGCTGACTCCCGCTCGTTGGCGTCCACCCGATCGGTACTCCGGGTTGGATGCACCCCGGTCAGGACCTCCGGCCAGGACACGACCGCCGGGGCTGTCCGGGACCACCGCCCCGGCGCATTACTGCGCACCCTGCCTCCGGGCCGGGGGCCGAAAGATCGGCACTTGTCGAGCGGGGTCGATAATCTCGGGTCTTCGCGTGTTATGCGCTCGCCGAGCTGCCTCGGGCCATCGCTTCTGGGAAGGCGCGCAGCACCGCGGCGGTGCGGTTCGATACATCCAGTCTGCTGTAGATGTTCTCCAAGTGCGTGCGCACCGTTCCCTCGGACAGTCCGAGCTGGCGGGCAATCTGGATGTTGGTACGCCCGGCGGCAATCAGGCGCATAAGTTCCCATTGCCGTGGGGTCAGTTCTGGCACGGGAGAACGCCGTCGTTCAGCGTCGAGAAATGCCTGATGGAGGTGCGGGCGCAGAAGTGTGAGGATCGCGCGGTCGCGCTCGGTGAAGTCAGGGCCAGGGCCGCGGAGAAAAAAGAGCCGAACGGTTCGGCCCGGCCCGGCATCGGGTCCAGGAGGACCGGACAGGAACAACCCGATGTGGTTCTCGAATCCCTGGGGCCGAACGACTTCGCGATAGAAACCTGAGGAATGCCATTGGCGGACTGAGTAAAAGTCATGAACCTTCACGACACTGCGGAGGTCTCCACTGCGATCGGGGTAGCTACAGACCTGGCAGTCCCAGTACTGCTCCCAAAACACCCGGCGCATTTCGTCCCCGCCTGGACCGTCTTCCCCGTCGTCTTCGGGGATCTGCTGAGTAAACCAATATTGCTCCTGAGTCGTGTCGTAGCCATGGCACAAGAGGAAGTCGCAGGGGATCTGGGCAGCCAGGTCGCTAAGCAATGAGAGGGGTAGCCCGACTTCCGGAAACTCGGGCCGGTCCTGGCTCACGATTCCAGCAAGGGTTCGTAGGTCCCGATCGCTCGGCATGATCCGGGTGACCATGACGCCCTCCTCCCTGGCTCCTCACCTTACGCCAGGCGGTCTGAGCTGGACATACGTAAATCATCGGATAGCGAATCTCCCCGGGACCTGGTCACACTTCCAAGCAGGGATGGTCACCAACGTCTAGGAGGTTGTCATGAACCACGTCCGCTTCATCCGCCGAGCACTGAGCGTCATTGCCGCAGCAGGGGGCAGCCTCTTGGGCTTCGTGCTGTTCACCCCGTCGGCCTTTGCCATGGTGATGCCTCCCCCTGGCCTGTCCCCATCCGGCGTCTCGTCGCAGTCAGTTCCCACGGCAGTCCACACCGTCGTGGCGGGCGGCATGGCGGGATGGCAGACCGCTCTCATTGCTGTCGCAGCCGCACTGCTCGCTGCCACGCTCGCTGTCTTCGCTGACCGTGCCCGTGGGTCGCACCGCAAGGTCAGCATCTCGGCCGCTTAGCAGTCTCAGGCGGACCTGGTCTCCGGTCCGGATTCCGGGCCGGAGCCAGGGCGACCGATATTCACGATGTGTTTTGCATGTGGGCGGGATCCAGACCAGTCGGACCTGCCGGGAGTAGTGCGGTCCAGGGGCAGCCTCGGGCCAGGTCAGGACGGCCCCCCCGCTCGGGAACGCTCGGGCCGAACGTTATGGGCGGGCGATCCTCGGACCTAGGGCGCGAAAGACCGGCGCTTCTCGCGTCCCAGGCCACTTAGATGTCAGTGAGCAGCCAGCCCTTCGGTCAAGCGGACAAAGCTGCCCAAGCACTCAGATCGGAATCTCGCTGTAGACCGCCTCGAAGAGATTCACCACTGGGCTGTTACTTGAGCTGGCTTCTGCTGCGATCGCCTGTCCTTCTTTGTCGGTCTGGAACGCCTCGATCACCTTGACATACGAAGCAACATTCTCGAGCTCCCACATTGACAGGTAGATACCGGTGCCCGATCCACTTCCAATGAGGCTGAACATCCTCGCATCGAGTGCGCCATTTCGCTCGGCGAAGACAGCAGCACGGGCTGCGAGGTCTAAGGCTGGTTCGAGAGCACCGGGCTGTGGCTTGGACGCGTACACGGCGACGACCCTGCCTCTGGCACCCTTAGACTCACGGATCGGAACCTCGACCAGTACGCTCACTCGCTCGATCGTGCTCGGATTGTTCTCTTCTTGAAGCTTCATCATGAAGGCTTGAGCCTCTGAGTCAGCTTGATACTTGTCAGTGGTCGTGCCGAACGACCGAAGGTCGTCATACTCGACTGCGAATGTCCATTCTCCGAAGGCCTCGCCTGCGAGTCCGGCGGTGAGCAATCTCGGCGGCCTTGTTCCGAGTCGTTGGTAGAGCTTGCTTGCCTCCGAAGCCTGCGCCAGAAATTCGGGATACCGCCCAGGCTTCACTTTCCCCGTTGAGGACAGAATCACGGTCATCGGAGATCCCCCTTTTGGTCCACTGTGGTGTCCTGTTCGACCTCGTCTCGCGACCGGGGACCCGAATCCGATCCCTTCGGGTCACAGGACGCGAGAGGCCGGTTACAAAGTAGCTAGGTGATCCCGAGCCAGCAACCGATTTCGGTAGGCCAGGTAGGCGCGGCCCTGTCGAAGAGGATGTCGGATCGGGATGCCGATCGATTGGATGAGGGACCGATCGATATCACCGTTACCCGGCGACCGATGACATCTGACCCTTGAGCGGAAACGCCGGCACTAGGTCGGCGAAGCTGGAACCCGCCGCTGGGCGCTGGACCCGGGGCCCGTCACCGGTATCGCCCCGTTACCGGGTGGTCCGAGCGGCACCGCCAGGCTCAATCGAGCAGCACCGCCGCCCGCTCCTTGGTGCCGGTGTCGAGGGGGTCCAGGTACGACCGCTGAGTGGTGGCCGGGTCGGCGTGGTCCAGGACCTTACCTGCGGCGGGCTGTCGTCCAGATGGAGGTCGCCGACCGTCAGGGCGATGATCTCGGCCGCTCGGACCCCGGCCAGGCACAGGCGCAGGACGAGCTCATCACGCATGCCGACGTTCCCGTCAGCCTGGCAGCCAGCGAGCAGCCGCCCGAAAGCCTCCTCGTGGGTGAGCCAGCGGGCCGGGTGCTTGGCCTGGACCTTGCCGTAGAGCCGAGGCACACGCCTCAGCGGGTTGTCCCGGTCGCAGATGGCCTCGACGACCGCCGGAGCGGCGTGGCCCTCCCTGACGCACCAACGCAGGAAGGTGGCCGCCAGCGGCAGGCGGTTGCGGACGGTGTTGTTGGCGGCCGGACGCCTGGCGCCAGAGCACCACCGGAGCACGTCGGCCGCGTAGCGGTCGGTGAAATCCTGGACGAGATCACGAGCGTGGTGAGCCGGCTCAGCCCACCACGCTCAGTCTTACACGTTCTGTATCTTGATACTGATCTACCGAAGGTAGATCAGAGATAAGTGCCAAAGCTGCACGCTGAGGGTCGGCAGTGGGCATGGCGGCTCCTTTCGATGAGCGCATCGGCGCTGCGGCGTCGATCTCTGGTGAGCATTGGGCACGGCCGGGACGCCCGGTGTCAAGGGGGTGTGCGGCGATGGTCGGGGCGAGCGGAGCGAGTGCGGGGCCCGACTTTCGGCGCCCTTGACCCGGTCGTCGGGCGTGCAACGGCATGGTGGATCTCACAGACGTGGGTGAGGTACTCATAGTCGGGCGGCAGGGGTGCCGGTGTCAGATGGCCGTACTTCTCGTGGACGGTCTGGCGCTTGAGGCCCAAGGCAGTGCCGATCTTCTGCCAGGAGATACGTGGACGTACATGTCGGGCGGCGGCAATGAGGGTCGGAAGGACGAAGCGAGGATCGTCGAAAGCTGACCATCGGTCGTCTACGAGTTCGGCCTCTAGATCGGGGGGGTTCCCGGAGACACAGGGGAAGTCGGCCGGGAGGGGAGCCTCAGGTAGGCCCCGGTAAATTTTGTTGACGTACTGACCTGGAAAGCCAAGAGCCTTCCCGATCCGCTCCCACGTAATACCAGCATGTCGAGCGGCGGCGACGAGCGTCGGTGTCCGAAGGTCGGGGGGGTCGTCGGCCACAGAGGTCATGTACCGGACGAAGTAGAGAGCCGCCAAGATGCCATGCTCGGGCGTCAGCGGTGTCAGGTCTGGATGATGGACGGTCACGTTACGAGTCTGTGTGATGGTCACATGGCTCGCAAGGACCGGAGAAGTCGGAGGGTCGCCCCCGGGGATCTGAGCCAGCTGCCGTCGGTATGGACGGTGCCGGGTTGCGAGAGTCCCGAGCATCGCAACGCCATTCATCTGCTGATTCTGGAGGAGTTGGGCGGCGAGCGGAAGCTGCCAGAGGCGCCGACACCTCTGCCCTGCGGGTGCGAGCTGTGGTACCGGGAGCAACCGGGCTGGTCAGGGCCGAGCAGTGCGTAGAAACGTCCTAATCCGTTCGCTCGGCGGCGTGCGACTGCGCAACGAGTGGGTTGGTGAGCGTGGACAGGCTCCTGGACGGCCTGGCCGTGGTGGAGGGAGGGCCGGAAGCCCCGTGAACGGGTTCTCAGCCAAGTCCCGTCGCCAAATGCGGTGGGTCTGGAATGCCCTGTCCTGGGAGGAACTGGACAGGCTCACGATGCTGACCCTGACGTATCCGGCGGAGTGGCGGGCCTGGTGTCCGGATGCGGTGACATTGAAGCGGCACCTGCGGGCATTCCGGGAGAGATGGCGTCGGAAGTGGGGAGCGCCGAGGGGAACGTGGGCGCTGGAGTTCCAGCCTAGGGAGAATCGGCCGCCGGAGCAGCAGTACGCACCACACTTCCATCTTTACGTCGGACTACCCGATGGTGCCGTGGTCGAAGAGGACAACACCGACAGGCGACCGGTATGGGAGTGGGCCCGACAAGCTTGGTGGGAGATCGTCGGATCCGGCGACGCTGCACATCGGTATTGGGGTGTGCACGTGCGGCCCTGCTTCTACGGACGATCTGGTGGCGGCCGTGAGAATGCGAAGCGTGTCGGGGACTACTTCTGGCGAGAGTCCGGGAAGCTCGCCCAGAAGGAGGTCCCCGAAGGGTTTACCGGCTGTAAGTGGTGGGACGTCTGGGGCATGACGCCCGTCGAGCACGAACAGGAGATCGGTAGTGCAGAGTTCGTGCAGATGCGGAGACCACTTCGCCGTAAGCGGGATGAGGTAACCGGTGTCCGAGTGAAGGCAAGGGACGCTGACGGGAAGCTCGTACCAAGGCGGAGAGAACGGTCGGTGGACGGGCTGACGGTGACCAATCTCAGTAACGGCGTCAAGTTCGGTGACCAACTGTTGCGGTGGGCTAAGGAAGAGGTCGAGCGCATGGGCAAGATCGTCATTGCAAGGAGGGGTCAGGTGATGGCGCTCTCCTGGAGTTACGCGAAGTTCGACTTAGATAGGGGCATGGTGACAGTCACGGTGTACGGGGCTGCTTGTCGGGCATGCGCCGCAAGTCTCCCGTACGAACCTGATGGAGAGGTGGCGGCTCGGGCGTTCGTGAGAGAGCACCGATGTCTGGAGAAGGGAGAGCGGGCGGGGGCCCGTCCGGAGAGCGCCACCGGTGTGACTCTCCGCCGGGATGAGGGGGACCAGGACGGGAGGCCGCAGCTAAAGAGCGCATAACGGCACTTCCAGGGTGGGGTCGTGACGTCCTTCGATCGACCGGGGATCAACTGATATCGGATGCCGTTAGCTCTCATTGCCACGGGTACGACCCCGCCCGGCAAGGGGCATTCGGTGGTGGTCGCTCAAATACTCCTGCGGCATGACATCCTGCCGATGTTGCTGCACTTGAGAATGGACTAGGGCCAACCGAGTGTCATGTCTTGACGACGGTCAGTTTGAGGGCCTTGGACTTTGAACCAACCACATTTGTGGCAGTGATGTGAAGTTTGTAGGTCCCGGCGGTACCTGCTGCGGGGGTACCCGAGATGGTTGCAGTTCCGTTCCCGTTGTCGACAAAGCCAACTCCGGTTGGAAGAGTGCCGGTCTCGGTGATAGAGGGTACCGGGAACCCCTTGGTATTGATAGTGAAGGAGCTGGCGACGGCAACGTAAAACTTCGTACTGCTCTTGGAAGTGACGGCTGGCTTCTTTCCTTTCGCAACGACGAGCGTGAAGCTCTGTGTGGCATTGGGCGAAACCCCGTTGGACGCCTGGAGCGTGAACTCGTAGATGCCGGCCACCTTCAAGGAGGAGGTCGACGACAGCACTCCGGTCGTCGGATTGAACGACAGGCCGCTCGGCAAGGCACCGGACTCGGAGAGGCTCGGCGCGGGGAACCCCGTCGCAGTGACCGAGAAGGTGTTCGTCTTGTTCACGGCGAAGTCGGCCGTGTTGGCCGAGGTGATCGCAGGTGCCGAATAGGTTGCGCTCTCCACGAGGGTCTGGTCGCTGGTCCCGTTCCAGTAGTCGCCCACCGCCGTGCACGAGGTCTGCGAGACGCAGGACACGCCACTTAGTGAGTTGTTGTAGATACCGCTGTTGGGGCTCGGAACGATCGACCAGCTCGAGTTGGAGGCCACGAACCCGTTCCAGGACTCGACGAGGGTCTGGTCGCTGGTCCCGTTGGAGTACTGGCCCACCGCCGTGCACGAGGTCTGCGAGACGCAGGACACGCCATAGAGGATGTTGTCGCTCGTACCGCTGTTGGGGCTGGAGAGGATAAACCAGCTCGCGCCGTTCCAGGACTCGACGAGGGTCTGGTCGCTGGTCCCGTTCCAGTAGTCGCCCACCGCCGTGCACG
>DATHCF010000212.1:0-3849 GCA_035319705.1 Acidimicrobiales bacterium
CGGCATGGAATTCAACCTGGCCGACCTGTTCGAAGCCGCCGCCGACGCCTTCGGCGATCGCGAGTACCTGGTGGCCGAGGGCCGCCGGATCACCTACGCCGAGATGGACGCCCGGGCCAACCGCCTCGCCCACCACCTGGCCGCCCAGGGCATCGGCCCGGGCGACCACGTCGGCATCTACGCCCTGAACAGCGCCGAGTGGGTGGAGACGGCCTGGGCAGTGTTCAAGCTGCGGGCGGTGTGGATCAACGTCAACTACCGCTACGTCGAAGACGAGCTGCGATACCTGCTGGCCAATGCCGATCTGAAGGCGCTGGTCCATCAGCGCCAGTTCGCCCCGCGGGTGGCGGCACTGCTCTCCGAGCTTCCGCAGCTGCGCCACGTCGTGGTGATCGACGACGACAGCCAGGAGCCCGACCCGGTCCACGACGCCGTGGACTTCGAGCACGCCATGGCCGGGCAGTCAGCTGAACGCGACTTCCCGCCCCGCTCGGGTGACGACCGCTACATCCTCTACACCGGGGGCACCACCGGGATCCCCAAGGGGGTGGTCTGGCCCCATCGCAACGTCTTCTTCGCCCTCGGTGGCGGCATCGACGCCATGACCCGCACAAGGGTGGAGCGCCCTGAGGAGATGGTCGAGAAGGGCAGGGCCATGGGCGGGCAGATCACCTTCCTGCCCATCGCCCCGCTCATGCACGGCGCCACCCAGTGGGCGGTGATGGGCCAGAGCTTCGTGGGACATCGCATCGTCCTGGTGGCTCGCTTCGACCCGCACCAGGTGTGGAGCCTGGTCGAGGGCGAGAAGGTGAACATGGTCATGATCACCGGCGACGCCATGGGACGGCCGCTGATCGAGGCCCTGGAGGAACCGGGGACGTCGTACGACTTGTCGTCGCTCATCGGCCTCACCTCCACCGCCGCGCTGTTCTCGCCGTCGGTGAAGGACCAGTTCTTCGAACACTTCCCCAACCTCGTCATGAGCGACGCCATCGGTTCCTCCGAAGGCGGGAACAACGGGATCTCCTGGATCAAGCCCGGAGGGACCACCATGAAGAGCGGGCCCACCGTGACGTCGATGAGCGGCACGGTGGTGTTCGACGAGGCCATGGAGCCGGTGAAGCCCGGCTCAGGGGTGATCGGGAAGATCGCCCGCTCCGGTGACATCCCCGTCGGCTACTACAACGACCCGGTGAAGACGGCCGAGGTGTTCATCACCGTCGACGGCGTGCGCTACGTGATGCCCGGCGACTTCGCCACGGTGGAGGAGGACGGTTCGATCACCCTGCTCGGGCGCGGCTCGATCTGCATCAACTCGGGTGGCGAGAAGATCTTCCCCGAAGAGGTGGAGGCGGTCGTGCGGTCACACCCGGACGTCATGGACGCCATCGTGGTGGGCGCACCCGACGAGCGGTGGGGCCAGCGGGTGGCCGCCATCGTGGAGCCACGAACCGGTCGCGACGCTCCGTCGCTCGAGTCGGTACAGGAGCACTGCCGCCGGCACGTGGCCGGCTACAAGATCCCGCGTGAACTGCACGTCGTCGAGCGCGTCGAGCGGGCGCCTTCCGGCAAGCCCGACTACCGCTGGGCGAATGCGGTGGTGACCGGCGCCTCGGTCTGAGCGCGCCGTCCGCTCGGACTCGGGCGATCAGCCGAGCCGCTGCGCAGCGGCCCCCTGCCCAGCTCGGCGCCCTTCTTGCTGTCGGATTGCACCTTGCGGAACAGCTCGACCAGCTCCTTGTCGCCGTCGCGCTCGGCATCGGCGACGTAGGTCTCGAGCCGCAGGGCGTTCTGCAGGCAGTTCTCCACGTACCAGATCAGGTTGTAGTCCTTGTCGGAGTTACCTGTCAGGTGCCCCGTCTCAACCTTGGGAGACCACCTGGTAGGCGGCCCGCATCAGGGCGAACATGCGCTGGTCCCCGGTGGTGCCGATGTCCATGCGGTTCATCACGTAGGCGAGCGCCAGCTCGGCATCCGGGTCCCCCCAGGCTCCGGAGCCCCCCATGCCGAAGTGCCCGAAGGCACGAGGACTGCCCAGGCCGGCGACGGTGAGCATCCCCCGGTTGACCATGAAGCCGAGACCCCATTGGATATCGAGCCCCAGCAACACCCGGTCGGGGCCCTCGGTGCGCTGGCGCACGGCGTCTCGCAGTTGGCGCTCGTCGAGGAGACGGATCTTCTCGCCTTCGTCGTCGACGATCTCTCCGATGCAGGCGGCGTACAGACGCGCCAGCGAGCGGGCATCGCCGATGCCGTTGAACGCCGGCATCTCTGCCCGGTGCACTTCGGCGCTGTTCACGAGGTCGTCGCTGTTGACCAGATGTCCGGCCGGGGAGTTGAGGGCCTTGGTGAGCGGCCCGTCGGGTGCCAGGTACTCGTCCACCCGCTCGGCCAGCGCCTGCATGTAGGCGCTGGCGCTGGCCGCCGCCTCCGCCTCGGTGGCATCGGCGTTCTCCGTGTCGCCGGCGCCGGCGCCGGTGCCGGCGCCCGTCGACAGCCGCCCCGAGCCGATGGCCTCCATGATGCTGATCAGGCGGGCCACCCGTGATTCGTCGGAGGCCTGCAGGCCGATGGAGAAGTCGAGGCCCAGCGGTTCGGCCACCTGGCGCCGGAAGGCCGTCCCCACGCTCGTCCCGGTCACCCGGGCCACAACCTCCCCCACCAGCCATCCCCAGGTGGTGGCGTGGTACCCGTGGGCGGTACCGGGCTCCCACGACGGCCGCTGCTGCTCCAACGCCGCGATCACCGGGTCCCAGGACAGCACCTCGTCGACGCTCAGCACCCGGTCGACCCAGGCCAGGCCGGCTTGATGGGAGATGAGCTGTTCGACGGTGACGGCGCTCTTGCCCTCCGCGCCGAACTCCGGCCAGTACTCCGTCACCGGAGCGGAGAAGTCGAGCTCACCACGTTGGGCCAGCAGGTTGGCCAGTACCGAGGCCGCGCCCTTGGTGGTGGAGAAGGTCATCACCACGGTGTCCTGGTCCCACGGGGTGCCCCGCTGCTCGTCGGCCAGGCCACCCCACAGGTCCACCACCTTCTCGCCCCGGTGGTAGACGCAGAAGGCGGCGCCCACCTCGTGGCGACGGGCGAAGTTGTCCTCGAACACCTGGCGCACCGGCTCCCAGCCGGGTGCCACAGAGCCGTCCACGGTCCCAGTGCCACTCGTCCTCAACCGTCCTCCCCTCGGGTCCGTTCGCCGGCTAGGGAAGGTACCGGAACCGCGGCTAGCCGTCCTCCCAGGTGACGCTGAAGCCGTTGCCGCTGGAGTTGAGCGCACTCGGCTGAGCCTCTGTGGAACCCGTCTCCGTGGTCATGGTGATCTCGAACGGCCCGCCGCCGGTGGTGAACGAGGAGATCGGCTCGAGAGACCCGCCGGCGGCCGCCTCCGAGGCCGAGTCGTTCACCGTGCCGAAGTCGGTGAGTTGCGTCCCGGTGCAGACGACCAGGGTGCAGACCTCCGGTGCCTCGGTGATCCATTCGGCTGACGAGTTCGCATCGGTGCCGACCTGGGTCGTGGTGAAGGTCCAGCCCCGGCTGCTCGTCAGTTTGAGCGTATAGGTGTCGGCCGTGCGGCTCACGGTGCCGGTCAGGGTGTCGCCCGGCTTCACCGGGTACGTGGAGGTCGAGAGGTCGACCGAGGCGCTCGGGTACATCTCCCACCACGCGTAGTAGGACGGGGATCCGGGAGCGGTGCAGTCGGAGTCCGTCCCCAGCTGCTCGACCGAGTCGCTCGTGTAGCCGTCGATGCCGACCCAGAAGGAGGCGTAGGTCGCCCCCACCGTCTCGTTGCAGGTGGCGGTGGGCTGGACCCAGCTCCCTTGCGCCTCGGTGAACTCGCTCGAGGACTCC
>DATHCF010000213.1:0-6639 GCA_035319705.1 Acidimicrobiales bacterium
GGGCGGAGAAGGTGGCTGATCACCTCGGCCCAGGTCGTCACCGTGCAAACCGGACTGGGGTTCTCTTCGCCTCCGCAGTGGTGCTGGCTGTGACCGACGGGTTGATCTTCGGACCACCTCCACTTTCGCTCACCGGCTTTCGGCTCGACTCGATCGGCCGACTCGTTGCCGCGGCCGGAGCAGGCATGCTTGCCGTCGCAGCCGTACGTCGGATCGGTGAACTGCCAGTTCCCGCGGCGACGGCCCCGGCCGTCCCTGACGGCGCCGAGCAGTCACCTTGGTACCCGCCACATCCCTCTGAGACCACGCCGACCACGGCGCCGCCGGCCTGGCAGCCAGACCCCTATGGCCGTCATGAGGCTCGCTGGTGGGACGGAGTGCGGTGGACAGAGCACGTCTTGGACGCCGGCATCCCCGGGATCGATCCGCCGACGTGAGCCCGGTGAGCCGGCGCAGTTCTATCCTCCCGTGGTGGCCGACTCGGACGAGGACACCGTCGGCTACGCGGCAGCGGAGAACACTGCCGCAATAGGCCCGTTACGGAGTGAAGCGACGCTGGCGCAGCAGACTGAGCGCCCAACGCCCGCCCAGCGCCACAGCGGCGATCAGGAGCAGAGCGAACAGCAACGGTCCGGCCACGCGGATCACTCCTTCCACGCCGGCGACAAAGCCGCTCACCGCCCCGTGCCACGCCGAGGCCAACCCCGACTCCGGCTTCAAAGGCGCAGGAGCAACCTTCTGCGCAAGCGCCACGGTCAAGCTGGCATACGTCGTCTCGCTGTCGAGTACCTGCAGCTGACCTTGTAACTGCTCGAGCTGGGACTGGAGCTGATCGAGCTGCGACTGCACCGACAGCACTTCGCCGATCGACGTCGCTTCGGTCATGATGGTGAGGTACTGCTGACGGCTGTCTTCCAGGGCGGTGATACGGGACTGCAGGTCCACGTACTGCCCGGTCACGTCGGTGGCGTTGGTGGTGAGCGAGCCCACCCTGCCCAGATCGCGGACCTGGTCGAGTACGGTGCCGAAGTCCGGCTCCGGCACCTGCAGGGTCACCACCCCCTGAGCAGGCGAGCCGGGTGCAGCCGAGTTGGTCTGGGTGCTGGCCACGAACCCTCCAGAGGCGATGGCCAGAGTGGTGAGGCGGCTGAGGTCGCTTTCGACGTCGGAGCCCGGCACCAACAGCGTGAGGCTGCCCGTCTCCTCGATCCGGGCGGACTGCCCGGTGGCATCGGCGGGCAGGGCCGGCAGGGTCGCACCCCCTGCCGAGCTATTAGCCGACGCCGTCCCCGAGGCAGAGCCTGCCGCGCCGGAGCTGGCGGCCCCTGAGGCGCCGCCAGCCGAGGAAGCGGAGACCGCAAACCCGCCTGCGTCGGTCGAGGGGGGTGTCGCCGGTAACGCCGAAGCGCCGTGAGGGCTCTGTCGCTCCTGGGATCCGGTGGTAGTGGCGCGGTGCCCGAGCGCTCCCACCAAGCCCGCCGTGCCCACGAGCAGCAAGGCCAGCACGAGAAGGACTCCCGTCGGGCGCCACCGTGATGGCGTGCGTCGCGGGCCCGCCGCCGCTTTCAGCCAGGACAGAGTCGTCGTCATGGCGCGTCAGTGGCCGGATCTGGGCGAAATCAACCGTACGAAAAACCGACGTTCGCCGGCGTTCGGATACTCGACCCTTGACGATGTCCCTCGACGGTTCAGCGCGAACCGATGAGCAAGGCCTGGGCGGATCGGCCGATCCAGCCGTTCTCACCCCAGAGGTCCGCAAAGGCGAGCCCGCGGTTGGCGGAGCCAATTCGCGTGGCGGCGTCGAGGCACACCCATTCGCCAGCCGGTAGCCCAACGAGATGGACCGACAGTTCGACGTTGATGAACAGGGAGGTGGCAAGCGGCAGGACGGCAGAGATGCCGTTCCCCGAATCGGCGAGGACGAGAACCCTTGCCAATGGCGAAATCGTCTCATCATGGATGAGGGGATGCCGCATCCGGGCCCACACGACTGCCGGCCCGAGCTCGTCGAATTGGCCAGTTACAAACCGCCACTCCAGGCTGCCGAGATATGAAGGCTCCCGGAGGGGATGGTCCAGAGGGGAGGCCGTGACAGCAGTCGGAGACGGGTGGGCCAGAGCGGATGCTGATGACCACTTCTCCTCTGCGGTGCCGACCGCTTCGACCTCACCTTCAGGATCGGAGCACCGGATGTACCAAGCTGCAGCCGTCGCAACATCCAGGCCGTTCGCAGAGATGACACCGCGACAAAGTCGAACTCGTCCTCCGGGTCGTACCACTTCCACGAGAACTGTAAGGGGTGCAACAGGGATCGGACGCAGGATCTCCATGGTGAAGCGAGCGATCGACCAACGACCGTCTTCGTTGTCGAGTCGGTCCATGGCCTGAGCCAGGAGTGCTGCCGGAGGACCGGCATGTTGGGCTTGTGGGTCCCACGGCCCGCGGGTCCACACCGTCGACACGAATGTTTCGTCTTGGCGGACGTAATAGGCGCTTTCAAAGTTCTCGTCTGGCACGGTCGGCGAGGGTAGTTGCATGTGAGCCCTGGCGATACCGAAGGCTTCTCCTGCTCGAGAACTGGCAAACTGACGGGCATTTCGTTACCCGTCTCCAAGCCACAGAGAGGTGGCGTGAAATGTCGTCGCCCACGAGTCACACATTGAGTGTTGCCGGAGCGTGTTTGTACTACGAGTTGCAGGGTGGCGGGCCTGTGCTCATGCTGGTCGGGCACCCGATGGGCTGCTCGGGATTCTCCACGATCGCCCCCCTTCTCGGCGAGGACTACACCGTCGTGGCCTGTGATCCCCGAGGCTTCGCCCGCAGCACGATCGAGAACCCCGACCAGGATGCCGAGCCTGACCTGCTCGCCGACGATGTTCGTCGGGTGCTCGAGGCGATCTGCGACACTCCAGCCCACGTGTTCGGCAGCAGCGGAGGCGCGGTCACGGCACTGGCCCTGGCTGTCCGATTCCCAGATCACGTGCGGACCATCGTCGCCCACGAACCCCCGCTGGCCCTGATGTTGTCCGATGCCCGGTCGGCGCAGGCCGACATCCAAGACGTCTACGACGCGTACCGCAACGACGGAATCGCTGCCGCGTGGCAGAGGTTCTCCACTTTCAGTGGACTCGACACGGTCCCCCAAGCCGGCGACTCCATGCCGCAGCCGCCTTCGGCCGAGGCGGTGGCGACGAGCCAGCGCTTCTTTCTCCACGGTCTCCTGCCGATCGCCCTCTACCAGCCGGACCTCTCGGTGCTCGGGCGCACGAAGGTCAAGGTGGTGGTGGCCGGAGGAGCCACCTCGAAGGGCCAGTTCGCGCAGCGCACGGCCGTCGCACTTGCCGAGCGGCTCGGCATCCCGCTCACTGACTTCCCCGGGGGCCACACCGGTTTCGCCAGCGACCCCCGCGAATTCGCCTCCGTCCTCAGGAGCCTCCTGGCGTAGGTCGCAGACAGCAACCACCCGGCGGTGGACGGTATCGCTCGGGGCCGGATCTAGTGGAGCTGAGGGCTACTGGTCCGAAGTCGTTCGACGAAATGCCTGAGCTCTGACCGAACTCGCGGAAGAAGCGCTCGGGGCTCCGGGGAGCGGGCGAGAAGCAGGGCGCCGGCGGTCACCGAACCGAAGAGCAACTGGGCGAGGACTTCGGGATCGTCGGTCTCCACAAGACCTTCGCTACGTAGCCCCTCGAGCAGGGAACGGGTGAGGGCCACATAGTACTTTTCGCCTTGGCGCCACCAATCGTCGAAACCCATGACGGCAGGGCCTTCCTGGAAGCACAGACGGCCGTAGGTCGGATCGACACAGAATTCCAAGAATGCGTCGAGCGCAGCCAATGCCCCGTCCCACAGCGATTCGTGTGTGGCCGCCGCCTCGAGGAGGCCGGCGACCGCCTGCTGCTCCGCCTCTTCGATCAATGCCTCGTAGAGGGCGCGCTTTGACGAGAAGTGGTGGTAGACGGCGCCCTTGGTGACCCTGGCCCCGGCGGCCACCTCGTCGAGCGCGGTCGCCGCGTAGCCTTTTTCCAGGAACAGTGAGGCGGCGCTGTCCAGCACGGCGCGCCGGGTCGCCTCGGAGTACTCCGCTCGTCGGGAGGCCACCACCACCCGTTATCGTAACATACTGCGAGTCTTATTCATACTCTCGGCCCTTCGCCTACTCTGAGTTGACACACATACTCAGAGTAGGCAATGTTCCCCCGTGGGCACGGCAATCGTGGAGCAGAAGGAACTCCCAGCTCTCGGAGCCGACGGCCGGGGACAACGGGGATTTCTCGCCCGCAGCGGTCTCGCCCTGGCGCGCCGGCGCAAATGGATCCTGGCTGGCGCCGGCCTCTTCGTGGTCCTCGCGGTTGTCTTCGGAGCTTCGGTTCCGAGCCGGCTGTCGCAGGGGGGATTCGACGCCAGCTCCGAGCCTTCGGTCCATGCGGGCGACATCCTCCAGACCCGCTTCGGGGTCACGCAACCGAACGTCGAGATCATCGTGCGCGCACGCGCGGGCACCGTGGACTCCCCACCGGTGCGGGCTGCCGGCATGGTCCTCACGCATCGCCTGGCGTCCCTCGTCCACGTCGATGACGTGGAGTCGTACTGGAGCGAGGGCTCCCCCGCACAACTGCGAAGCAGATCGCGTCGGGATGCACTCCTCGTCGGCACCATCGAGGGAAACGAAGACCAGGTTGTGCGCTTTGAACCCTCTGTCACGAAAGCCTTCGCCCACGTCCCGGGGGCGGTGAGCGTAGAGATCGGCGGCTTCGGCCCCACCTTCAACGAGGTGAACACCGTGATCGAGCACGACTTGGTGCTGGCGGAGGCGGTGGCGGTACCGCTCACGCTGGTGCTCCTACTGTTCGTGTTCGGCTCCCTGGTCTCCGCCCTCCTTCCCCTGGTGGTGGCCGGGGTGTCGACCACCGGAACGCTTCTGGCTTTGCGAGTCATCACCAGCATCACGCCGGTGTCGATCTTCGCTCTCAATATGACCACGGTCCTCGGTCTGGGACTCGCCATCGACTACAGCCTCTTCATGGTCTCCCGCTACCGAGAGGAGCTGGACGCCGGTCACGGCACCGAGGAGGCCGTGGCCCGGACGATGGCGACTGCGGGGCGCACGGTGGCGGGTAGCGCTTTGACCGTCGCCGCCTCCCTCTCGGCTCTGGCGGTGTTTCCCATCATGTTCCTTCGATCGTTCGCCATCGCCGGCGTGGCCGTGGCTCTCCTCTCCGGCACGGCCGCGGTGGTCGTGCTCCCTGCTGTTCTGGCCGCCACTGGAAAGCGGGTCAACAAGGGCAAGGTGTGGGAGCGTTCGGTGCGGCCGAGCGACGAGGGCATCTGGTCGAGGGCGGCTCGCAGGGTCATGCGGCGGCCTTGGCTCGCGTTGTTCGCCGGGCTGGCCGTCCTCGCCGTTCTCGGCTCACCGGTTTCCGGCCTTCGCCTGGGATATTTCGACACCCGCGTCCTGGCTCCCACGGACCATGTACGCCAGGTCGACGACAGGCTCTCCTCTCTCTTCGGCCCCGGGCAGGATTTCGGCATCTTCGCTGTTGCCCGCTTGGGCCGGTCTTCGTTGTCCCGGACATCTCTCGGCGACTACGCCCGCCGGTTGTCCGACGTGCCCGAAGTGGCGCAGGTCGCCACAGCCTCGGGCATCTACGAGCACGGCTCGGATGTGCCGACACCTGCCTCGTACTTGGACGGTTACGGCACAGCTGTGCCGGGCGGGACTCAGGCGTGGCTGTCGATCACCCCATCCATCAACGCCATGTCACCGGCCGGAGTCACGCTGGTGGACGCGCTCAGAGCAGTGCCCGCTCCTGTTCCGATGCTTGTCGGGGGCGAGCCGGCCAATTACACCGATTCCGATGCCGTCATCTTCCACTATCTCCCGCTATGCCTCGGCCTGATCGCGGTGGTGATGCTCGGGTTGCTGCTGCTCATCTTCCGAAGTGTTGTGCTGCCCCTGAAGGCGTTGGTCCTGAACGTTCTGTCGATGTCCGCCACCTTCGGAGCCATGGTGTGGATCTTCGAAGACGGCCACTTGTCCCACCTTCTCGATTTCACGCCCACCGGAAGCCTTACCGCCACCATGCCCATCCTCATGTTCTGCGTGGCGTTCGGGCTCTCGATGGACTACGAGGTGTTCCTGGTGACGCGCATCAAGGAGCACCATGACTCCGGCATGAGTGACGAGGACGCCGTGGCCCGGGGCCTGCAACGGTCGGGACGCATCATCACCGCTGCTGCCGTACTGATGAGCGTCGTGTTTCTGAGCGTGCTATCGAGTGAAATCAGCTTCATCAAGATGTTCGGCCTAGGCTTGACGCTCGCTGTTCTGGCCGACGCCCTTCTCATAAGGACGGTGATGGTTCCGGCCTTCATGAAGCTGGCGGGGGCAGCCAACTGGTGGGTACCCGGTCACAGGGGCCGCCCTCGCACGCCGTCCCCGACACACGTCAGCACAGCGAATCGAGGGCAGCCCGCAAGTCGTTGACCAGATCCTCCACCGTCTCGAGGCCGACGCTCAGGCGGACCAGGTCGCCGGGGACTTCGTTGCTGGTGCCAGCCGTGCTGGCATGGGTCATTCGCCCGGGATGTTCGATGAGGCTCTCCACGGCACCGAGGCTCTCGGCCAGGGTGAACAGC
>DATHCF010000214.1:0-2569 GCA_035319705.1 Acidimicrobiales bacterium
GGGATCGGTGCGGGAGGTGGCCGGCGCCACCCGCAGCCGGGTCATGACCACGAGCACGCGGTCGGCCAGCGACCGGGCGCCGGCGGCATGCAGGAGGTCCGAGGGCATGACCACGTGCTCGGTGGCCTGCACGCCGTCCACGCCCACCTCGGCCAGCCCCACGGCCGAGATCCCGCCCTCCAGGGTGCGCGCTGGGGCGATGTTGGTGGCGTCGATGGTCACCCGCAGGGTCCGGAAGCTGCGGGTGGGCAAGTGGACCACCTGCCCCGGCAGACGGCGTGACTGCGGTCCCAGTGCCACCCGCAGGGCGGAGTCGCCGTCGAAGCGCAGGGTGACGGCAGTGATCCACTGGTTGTGGGGGCCGTTCTGCGGCTGCAGCAACGTGACGGCGTCGGCCGTCCGTGGCGTGTCGAAGGTCACCTGCCACCACTGCCGGCGCGGATCGAGGAACGGCCCGACCTGCCAGGCGGTGTCGGGGTTGCCGTCGATCGCCTCCACCGGCCGGTCCTCGGGGAGGTACTGAAAGGGATTGCCGTAGCCCGAAGCCGTCACCGATGCCATGCCGCTCACGGAGGTGGTGGTCTGGGCGTCGGGCGGGGCCCCGGAGAAGATGTCGAGGGGATGATCCTCCGGATCCGTCGGATACGGCTGGCCGGCGGCGAGCGTGGCGTCGGCCGCGTCGGTCAGGTTGTCCCAACGAAACGCCTGCCGTCGGTTGCTGTCGGTCACCACCAGGGTGGCCCCGGGCTCGAGCGCGCCCCGTCGCGCCCGGGCATCGGTGTCGAGGGTGCCGGCGTACAGCACGGTGGGGTCACCGGAGAGCAGGCCGGTGCCGGCGACGTCGTCGAGGCCCACGCCGTCACCGTCGACCACGACCGGAGCAGCGGCAGGTTCGGCGCGCAGCAGAGGGCGCGGGTGGGCCACGGGGACCACGGCCAGTGCCGGCAGGGGCAGCAGGCCGGCGGGCAGGGTGTAGCTCTGCTCGTCCACCACCTTGCTCCGGTTGAGTGCCGGACGGGTGGGACCGAAGCTCCTCACCGGGCCGAGCCCCGCCGGCCCGGTGAGGACACCCGACCACAACACCGCCGGGTCGGGCTGGTCGTAACGGGTGAAGGCCAGGTCGTCCTGGACCAGCAGGTCGCCCACCCCCATGAGACGGGCCAGCGGGGCGAGCGCGGCCGGGTCGGCCACCCCGCTCTGAATGGGATCGTCCATCCCGTACAGCAGGTCCTCGGTGGGCAGCGACCCCATGGCCTGCTCCTCCCGGGTGACGAAGGGCCGGGTGAGCAGGGCGGGCCAGAGGGGGTCCACCGTGGTGGAGCCGAAGTCGGTGGAGGCGAAGTCCTGGCCAGGAAGCCCGAGGACGGCGGTACCGGGAGAGGTGTTGTTCAACATCGAGGCGGCCTGGCGCTCGTAGTGGGTGACGGGCTTCTCTACGAACGTGCTCGGCACACTGGTGCCGTTCCACAGCGCCGGGTTGGCCAGCACCACCGCCCCGACCGACAGCGCACCGACGACGAGCGCCGGGCCGGGAGCGCGCTTCTCCAGCGCGCCGATGCCGGCGCCGAGAAGGGCGGCAAGTCCGAGCAGCACGAGCGGCGTGGCCCGGTCGGTGGACCGGAGCGCCAGCCCCACGGTGCCGCTGGACAGCACGTCGCGCATGAGCCGGGAGACGAGCGTCGGTGCCGCCAGGGGATGCGCGCCCTCGGCCAGGGCCACGCCCACCACCGTCATGGCCAGGAAGCCCGCCCGGTGACGCCAGCGGATCGACACCGCCGCCGCCAGCGCCACGAGCGAGGTCAGGTATCCCAGGCCGATGAGCCACAGCTGCTGGGTGAACTGCGGCATGGCCGAGAGCCACGGGCCGAAGTTGTCGCCGCCGTAGAAGTACCAGTAGCCGAGGCCGCGCACGACCTCCGAGGCGAGCGACGTCGTGCTCACCGCCTGGACCGTCTCGGTGTAGCGCAGCACGTCGATGCCGTAGCCACCCTCCACCACCAGCCCGGCCGCCCACCAGGCCGACACCAGGGCCACGGCCAGCGCCGAGTGCCACAGCGCGGTGGCGACCTGCCGCCACGAGAACCTCTTTCCGAAGCCGCCGGCCACCAGCCACAGCACCGGGCCCACGCACACGTAGATGGCGGTGGTGGCGTCGACGCTCCCGGCGGCTGCCACCACGAGGGCGATGGCCGCCACCGGACGCCAGCTGCCGGTGGCGGCGCGGTCGGCCAGGAGCACCAGCCAGGGCAGGGCGGCGAAGGCCAGAAGCATCACCGAGCTGTGGCCGATGTACTGCAGCGAGTAGGGCGACAGCATGTAGGCGATCGACGCCACGAAGCGGGCCACGCCGTGGAGGCCGACCGAGCGCGCCAACCACCACACACCGGTTCCGGCGGCGAGGAGGATGCAACCCACCCACAGCCGCTCGGCGGCCCACGTCGGCAGCCGCAGCGCATGGGTGGCCCAGAAGAAGGGCCCCATGGGGAACAGGTAGCCGATCTGCAGATGGGTGACCGTGCCGAGTCCCACCGTCGGGTCCCACATCGACAGCGACTGGCGCAGGTACCGC
>DATHCF010000215.1:0-3391 GCA_035319705.1 Acidimicrobiales bacterium
GAAGCCCTGGACGTCGTAGCCGGTCTGCATGCCGGTGTCGCCCACGGCCACACAGGACACCGAGAAGCGCGAACGCACCTGGTCGTCGTCCACCATCACGCCGTCGCTGTTGGCCACCACCACCCGCCGGCGGCTGTCGGCGTACTGCGCCGACACCTGCGTCACCGCCGTTCCGGCCGATCGGGCGGTGTCGTTCGCCCGTTCCAGCAGCTCGATCTTGCGGGCCTTGGCCACCTGCTCGGGCGGGATCTCGATCGACGACGGGCGAGGCGGGGATTGCCGGTCGAGCGACAGCACCCTGGTCCGGCCGCCACCCTGCCGGGCGACGGCGGTCGCCGCCTCGGCCGCCCGGAGCAGACCGTCCTCGGAGAGATCAGCGGTATGGGCGTAGCCGGTGGTTTCGCCGACCACCACCCTGATTCCCGCCCCGCGATCGCGTCCGGAAGACAGCTCCTCGACCCTGCCGTCGTCCAGCGTGGCAGCCGTCCCACGGCGGTCCTCGGCGAAGACCTCGGCGAACTCGGCCCCTCGGGCCAATGCCGCAGCCAGGACGGTCTCGACCACCGGGGTCTCGACGAGCGCCGACGTTGCACCTCGTGCTGCCATGTCCTCCCCTTGTCCGGCCTGCACCCGCCCGACAGCCCTTCGCCAGACTACGGCGGCGACCGCCGCAGGGAGACCGGAAGAGAGGTCAGGATCCGGCGTCGTATGGTACGGGCGTGCCGATCGACACCGGACGGGTGGCCGCGGTGTCGATGACCGTGACCAGGGAGGACACCGCGCCGGCCATGCACTGCGGTGACGTGGAGGTGCTGGCCACTCCCCGCCTGGTGGCCTTGTGCGAGGAGGCTTGCTGCCTCGCCGTGTCGGGGGCACTTCGGCAGGGCGAGACCTCGGTCGGCGTCCGCGTGCAGCTCGACCACCTCGCACCCATGCGGATCGGGGCCACCGTCACCGCCGAGGCCACCGTGGAGCGCGTCGAAGGCCGGCGGCTCGCCTTCACCGTGTCGGCATCCGACGACGCCGGCCTGGTGGCGGCGGGCAGGATGACCCGGGTCGTGGTCGACGTCGAGGACTTTCTGGCCAAATCCCGCTGACCCGGCCACCCCACCTGGCCGTCCATACCGCCCGACCAAGGCGGCAAAAAGAGGTCGCCGGGCACCGCCTCCACGATCTTGGCTCAGCACCCAGCCGGAGTAGGTTGGGGGTAGAGCTCGGCACCGTTGCCGGGCCGCTGACCCGGCCGACGCGCATGCTCCTGGACCACATCGACGACCCTGCCCATCTTCGGGCTCTGTCGCATTCCCAGCTCGAACAGCTGGCCGCGGAGATACGGGCGCTCATCGTCGACACGGTCACCGCGACCGGCGGCCACCTGGGCTCCAACCTCGGCGTGGTGGAGCTCACCTTGGCCGTGCACCGGGTCTTCGAGTCACCGCGCGACGTGATCCTGTGGGACACCGGCCATCAGGCCTACGCGCACAAGCTCATCACCGGACGAAGGGCCGAATTCTCCACGCTGCGCCAGCCGGGCGGCCTGTCGGGCTATCCCTCGAGACGCGAGTCCCCCCACGACTGGATCGAGAACAGCCACGCCTCCACCGCCTTGAGCTACGCCCAGGGCATCGCCGAAGGCCTGGCCCGGTGCGGCGAGAGCGGCCGGCGGGTGGTGGCGATCATCGGCGACGGGTCGCTGACCGGTGGCATGGCCTACGAAGCACTGAACAACCTGGGCCACGCGCAGAGCCGGGTCGTGATCATCCTCAACGACAACGGCCGCTCGTACGCGCCGACCGTCTCCCGGCTTTCGGAAGGTCTCACCCAGCTGCGGCTGAACCCTTCCTACGTGCACGCCCGTGAACGGGCCCGCCGGCTGCTGCGACGGGTGCCGCTCGTCGGGGGCCTGGCCTACTCGAGCGTCCACGGCCTCACCAGCGCCGTGCGCGAGATCGTCACGCCGCACCGGTTCTTCGAGGCCCTCGGCATCCGCTACGCCGGGCCGATCGACGGCCACGACATCGCCGGCATGGAGCAGGCCTTCGCCTGGGCCGCCGACTGGGATGGCCCGATCCTCGTCCACGTGCTGACCCACAAGGGGCGGGGTTACCCACCCGCCGAAGAGGACGAGGTGCAGCGCCTGCACGACTTCAAGGTGCAACCGTCCCCGGCTGCACCCTCGGCCCTGGCACCGCCCGCCACCTACACCGACGCCTTCACCGCTGCCATCCTCGCCGCTGCCGATCGCCGTCCGGAGCTCTTCGCCATCACCGCCGCCATGCCCGGACCCACCGGCCTCCTGCCGTTCGAGGCCGCCCACCCCGACCGGTTCCTCGACGTCGGCATCGCCGAGCAGCACGCGGTGACCATGGCCGCCGGCATGGCCATGGCCGGGCTCCGCCCCGTGGTGGCGGTGTACTCGACGTTCTTCTCGCGGGCTTTCGACCAGGCCAACCTGGACGTCGGCCTGCACAACCTGCCGGTGGTGTTCGTCCTCGACCGCGCCGGCGTCACCGGTGACGACGGTCCCAGCCACCACGGCGTGCTCGACATGGCCCAGTGCCTGTCCATCCCACAGATGACGGTCTTCGCCCCCTCGTCCGCCCAGGAGGTGGCGCCCATGCTGGAGCAGGCGCTGGCGCTGCCCGGGCCGTCGGCCATCCGCTTCCCGAAGACCCCCAGTCGCCAGGCGCCCGACGGTGTGGTCGGAAGCGGGCTGGCGGCCCGGCTGGTCCGCCACGGGGACGGGACGGTGTGCATCCTGGCCGTCGGGAAGATGCTGGAGGCGGGCGAGGAGGCGGCCGGCAAGCTCGACGGCGAGGGCATCGACACCACGGTGTGGGACGTCCGGGTGGTCTCGCCCCCGGACGCCGCCATGCTGGCCGACGCCGCCCGCCACGGCCTGGTGGTCACCGTCGAGGACGGCGTGCGTGCCGGAGGCGCCGGGGCTTTTCTGGTCGACGCCATGCGGAGCGCGAGCACCGAGCAGCCGTTGGCGCCGGTTCGCGTGCTCGGCATCCCCCGGGCCTTCGTGCCCCAGGGCAAGCCCGATGCCATCCTCAGCGACCTCGGACTCGACGGTCCGGGCGTCGCCGCCGCCGTCACCGAGGCACTGGCGACAGAGAGACAGCGCGCCACTTCCTCCTGAGTGTCTCCGCCCCGGCTGATCCCTGCCCGGTCGTCGCCTTCCGGGCCTCGTTCCCGGCCAGGCGCCGGTTGAGGAACGTGTTCTAGTTCTCGGTTAGCGTGACGGCGGCATGGAATTCAACCTGGCCGACCTGTTCGAAGCCGCCGCCGACGCCTTCGGCGATCGCGAGTACCTGGTGGCCGAGGGCCGCCGGATCACCTACGCCGAGATGGACGCCCGGGCCAACCGCCTCGCCCACCACCTGGC
>DATHCF010000216.1:0-8024 GCA_035319705.1 Acidimicrobiales bacterium
GTGGACGGCGTGCAGGCCACCGAGCACGTGGTCATGCCCTCGGACCTCCTGCATGCCGCCGGCGCCCGGTCGCTGGCCGACCGCGTGCTCGTGGTCATGACCCGGCTGCGGGTGGCGCCGGCCACCTCCCGCACCGATCCCGAGGACGCGCTGGTGCGCACCCTGTGGCTGCCCACGGCGCGGACCTTCGACCTGACCGGCACCGCCCGTATCGACGCGGCGGCGCCTGACCAGTTGGTCGACGCGCTGGTGGGGCGCACGAGCGGCTCCGGCGTCACCGCCTACTCGAGCGGCCGTCTTCAAGGCGACGTGGCCGACACCGCCTCGGCCGCCCTCGACGGCGACCCCGGCACGATCTGGTCGTCGCCCCTCGGCGCCGGCGAGCAGATCGGCCAGAGCATCACCGTCCAGCTGCCCGAGCCGGTGACCCTTCATCAGCTCCATATGGACGTGGTGGTCGACGGGCGCCACTCGGTACCGAGTCTGTTGCGCGTCTCGGTCGGCAGCGCCTCGGCCGTCGCCGCCCTGCCCGAGCTGGCCCGCCACGACCGCCCCGACGGCACCGACCCGGTCAGCGTGTCCTTTGCGCCGCTCACCGGGTCCACCATTCGCCTCACGGTCCTCGGCATCCGGCCGCTACGCGCCGTGAACTACTACGCCGGCGGTGACGTGACCCTCCCCGTGGCAATCGGCGACATCCACATCCCCGGCGGGCAGATGCCCATGCCACCGGCCGCCATACCCGCTCCGTGCCGGAGCGACCTGCTCAGCATCGACGGGTCCGCCGTCCCACTGCGCATCAGCGGCACGTCGGCCACCGCCCTGCAGGGCCCAGATGGCGCAGGGCTCGCGGTCTCGTTGTGCGGTGCCGACGCCGCCGGGCTACGGCTCGGACCCGGCACCCACCAGATCGTGGCCGCTTCGGGCCTCGTCACCGGTTTGGACCTCGACCAGCTGGTGCTCGACTCGGCACCCGGGGGCGGCGCGCAGAGCGGCGACGGCCCGGCCGGCGTGGCCCCGGCGCCGACGCCGCCGGCGCCAATCGTCCGGCTCGTCCACGCCGCGAACACCACCGTCACGGCGAAGCTCATCGTGCCGTTCGCCGCTCAATCGTCGCCGCCCCGGCAGGGCCCGTTCTGGCTGGTGCTCGGCGAGAGCGTCAACAGTGGATGGCAGGCCACCATCGCCGGTGGGCCTTCCCTCGGTCCCCCGCAGCTGATTGACGGCTTCGCCAATGGATGGCTCGTGTACCCGGAGGACCTCTCCGGCCGGCGTTCGGTCGCGATCGACCTGCGATGGGCGCCGCAGGGGGGTGTCGACGTGGCCCTCGTGATCTCGGCGGTGGCCGGCGCCACATGTCTCGTCGTCGTGCTGTGGCCCCGCCGGCGCCGACGCGTCCTTCGGGCGGCGGTGGCGGCGCCCGAGCCGGCCGTCGACGGCCCCGAGCCCCGAGCGCCCGAGCTGGACCTCTTGCATCTCACCGCCTCGCCAGCCCCGGCGCGACCGCAGCTGTCCTGGGCGCGCCTGCTCCTCGCCTCGGTGGGTGCCGGCGTGCTGGCCGCTGCCGCGGTGGCGCCGCTGGCCGGGGTGGCGGTGGCGCTCGGCGTCGCCGCCTGTTGCCTGGCACGTGCCGGGCGGTTCGTGCTGGCCGTCGGCACCGTGTCGGCCATGCTGGCCACGGCGCTCACCATGGTCGTCGTCGAGGCAGTGGGTGGCTATCCGGGAGACGGGCAGTGGACGGCGCACTTCGAGGCCGCCGCCCTGCTCACCTGGATGGCGCTGGTGTTGGCCGTGGCCGAGACGCTCGTCCGCCTGGCCCGGCGCCCGCGACAGGACGCTTCCGATGCTCGTCGAGCAACACCCGGAGCGTCCCCGCCGCCGTCGCCTCCCAACTGAGGCCGCCGGCGCGCGCCGCCGCGGCGCGGCCGAAGCGGTGGCGGAGCACACCGTCCTCGAGCATCCACGACAGGCCCATCGCCAGCTCCTCCTGCGCCGAGGCCAGCAATCCGGTGACCCCGTCGATCACCGCGTCACGGTGTCCGGCGATGTCACTCACCACCGCCGGCGTGGCGCAGGCGGCGGCTTCGGTGATCGTCATTCCCCACCCTTCACGCTGGCTGGCGCTGGCCAGCACCCAGGCCCGTCGGTACAGCGCCACCAGGTCGTCGGCCGAGCACCGGCCGGGAAGGTCGATCCAGGCCCTTGCCCCGGCGCGCCGGATGGCCGCCTCCACCTCGGGACGGTGGTACCCCTCGCCGGCGATGACGACGCGCAGGCTGGGAACCCGCTTCTTCACCTCGGCCAGCACTCCCACGAGCATTGGGAAGCGCTTGACCGGCGCCAGCCGGCCCACCGCCAGCACCATGGGCACCGACGACCGGCCCGCGCCCGGGACGAAACGCCGGTCGACACCCGGGGGCACGACGTCGACACGCTGCAGGCCGAGGACCTGGCGGATCTCCCGGCGCGACGACTCCGACAGGGTCACCACCCTGGTGCGTCGGTACACCGGCGGGGCCAGGCGCCGCTCCAGCCATTCCCCGCATCGGCCGACCCTGTCACCCAGGACCATCCGCCACATCTCGCCGTGCACGTGGTGGAGGAAGACCACCCGGGCGCGTCGCTGCCACAGCGGCGAGAAGAACGGCATGCCGTTCCAGACCTCGACGAGCCCGTCAGGAGCGCCGTGCCTCCCCGGCCATCTGCTCGTGGCCGCTTCGCCCACGGCCCGCCAGGCGGCCGCGGGAAAGACGGCGTAGCGACCCCCGCGTCGTCGTGTCCGATACCCATCGCGCCAGACGGCCGCCGCTGCGCCGCGCACAGCGGAGGTGCGGACCGTCACATCCAGCCCGGCAGCCCCCCACCGGCGGGCGATCTCGTGCACATGCAGCTCGGACCCACCCGCCTCGGGGTCCTCGAGGTCGCGCCAGGCCAGGACCTCCACGCGGCGCAGTCCCTCGTCGAGCGCCTCGGCGGCGACCTCTCTCAGGCTGGGAGCGCCGCGCAGCGGCAGGAGCGGGGCGACCGGTGGAGGAACGCAGACGCGCTCGACTCCGTCCCAAAGCTCCAGCTCCGTCACCGGCCCACCTTGCGCAAAGCCCCAACGTAACCGGCATTGCGCCCGGCCAGCAGGATTTCGGCTTCGTCTCGATGGCCGGCGGTGGCCGGCCCCCCGGGTACGGGCTGGTTACTCCGCGGTATCCGCCGGTGCCGTCTCGACTTCGAGGGCCGCGCCGGCGGCGGCAGGGGGGACATCGGCCTGCCCGGCGGACTGCCCGTGGTCGGCGGCAGCGTCGCCCGCAGCACCGGCGGCAGCGTCGCCCGCAGCACCGGCGGGGGGAGCGGCGCCGGGGCCGGCGGTGGCCGCATAGTCGGCCCATGCCGCTTGGGCCTCGGTCTCGGGCGTGAACTCGGTCGACTGGTATTCGTAGCCGATGTAGTTGCCCTGCTCGTCGTAGGCGTGTTCGCCGAAGGCCTCGCGATACTCCTCCGACACCTCTCCGCCCTCGGCCGCCTGCTTGATGGACAGGCTGATCCGCCGGCGCTGCAGGTCGATGTCGATGATCTTCACCCACAGCTCCTCACCCGGCGTCACCACCTGCTCGGGCAGGTCCACGTGGTGGCCGGCCATCTCCGAGATGTGGACCAGTCCCTCGATGCCGTCGCCCACCTGCACGAAGGCACCGAAGGGCACCAGCTTGGTGATACGCCCGTACACCAGCTCGCCCACCTGGTGGGTGTTGGCGAAGTCCTGCCAGGGGTCGGTCTGCGTGTTCTTGAGCGACAGGCTTATGCGCTCCTTGTCGAGGTCGACGTCCAGCACCTCCACCTCGACCTCGTCGCCCACCGACACCACCGACGAAGGGTGGTCGACGTGCTTCCACGACAGCTCCGACACGTGGATGAGCCCGTCCATGCCGCCCAGGTCGACGAAGGCGCCGAAGTTGACCACGGAGGACACCACACCCCGCCGGCGCTCCCCCGGCTTCAAGTTGGCCAGGAAGTCGCCGCGCTGCTCCTTCTGCGTTTCCTCCAGGTAGGCACGGCGCGACAGCACCACGTTGTTGCGGTTGCGGTCGAGCTCGATGATCTTGGCTTCGATGGCCCGGCCGACATAGGGCTGGAGCTCCCGTACCCTGCGCAGCTCCACCAGGGAGGCGGGCAGGAACCCCCGCAGGCCGATGTCGACGATGAGGCCGCCCTTCACCACCTCGATGACCGGGCCGCGCACCACGCCGTCGGACTCCTTGATCTTCTCGATGGTGCCCCACGCCCGCTCGTACTGGGCCCGCTTCTTCGACAGCACCAGCCGGCCCTCCTTGTCCTCCTTCTGGAGGACCAGGGCCTCGATTCGCTCCCCGAGGTGCACGATCTCGCCGGGATCGATGTCGTTGCGAATCGACAGCTCCCGCACGGGGATGACACCCTCCGACTTGAACCCGATGTCCAGCAGGACCTCGTCCTTGTCGATCTTCACCACCGACCCCTCGACGATGTCACCGTCGTCGAACTCCACGATGGTGGAGGCGACCGCCTCCTCCAGTGAGGCCCCACTCAGGTCGTCCTCGATGATCGTCGTGGGGAGGTAGTTGCCGTTCTCGTCGAACGAACCGTGAGGGGTGGGCAACAGGACTGTCGTGCCGGGAGCTTTGCCGGCGCCGTCGGCCGAGGCCGGCGGGCGGTTGGCGCCGGCGGAGCCGGCGGCGGGGTCGGACATGAAGGTCGGATGCTCTTTTCGATTGGGAACAGGACTCCCGGCGTCGCCACATCCACGCGCGGGACCCGGCCACCGAAGTGGCCGGTCTGGGCAGTCTAGCCCTTGGCCTCCGCCCACGACTCGCCCCAACTGGAGGACACCTCCAGCGGCACGGCCAAGTCGGCTTCGGCGGCCACTCCCGCCATCACGGCGGGCACCAGCGCGCCGGCCGTCTCGGCCTCCTCGTGCGGCACTTCCACCAGCACCTCGTCGTGCACCTGCAGCACCAGCCGGGCACGCAGCTTCCGGTCCTCCAGGGCGGCATCGAGTTTCACCAGGGACAGCTTGAACAGATCGGCGGCCAGACCTTGGATCCCGGCGTTCATGGCCTGGCGCTCGGCGGCCATGCGCAGGTTGCGGTTGGGCGAGTTCAGGTCGGGAAGCGGCCGGCGCCGGCCGAACAGGGTGACGGTGTAACCCTTGGAGCGGGCCTCGGCCACCGTGGCTTCCATGTAATCCCGAACCGCGGGGAACGCGGCGAAGTAGGCATCGAGGATGGTCTGCGCCTCGGGCGTCTCGATGTTGAGCCGCTGGGCCAGTCCGTAGGCCTCCATGCCGTAGGCCAGGCCGTAGGACACCATCTTCGCCCGGTTGCGCTGGGCGGCGGTCACCTCTTGCGGCCCCACGTTGAACACCCGGGCTGCTGTGGTGCGGTGGATGTCGCGGTGCTCGGCGAAAGCGGCCACCAGGCCCGGGTCGCCCGAGAGGTGGGCGATGACCCGCAGCTCGATCTGGTCGTAGTCGGCCACCAGCAGCCGGCACCCGGGGGCCGGTACGAAGGCGGCGCGCAGCTGGCGGCCGATCTCGCTGCGCACCGGGATGTTGTGCAGGTTGGGCCGGTCCGAGGACAGCCGGCCGGTACGGGCCACCGTCTGGTGGAAGGTGGCGTGGATGCGCCCGTCGGCGGCCACCTCGGCCAGGAGGCTCTCGCCGTAGGTGGAGCGCAGCTTCTCCACCTCGCGGTACTGCAACAGCGTCTCGACGACCGGGTGCTGGTCGCGCAGGCGCTCGAGCGTGGCGGCGTCGGTCGAGTAGCCCGTCTTGGTGCGCCGCTGCGGCGACAGTCCCAGCTTCTCGTACAGCACCGCGCGCAACTGCGGCGTCGAGTTGACGTTGAACACCTCTCCGGCGAGCTCGTGGATCTGTGCCTCCAACGTCTGGCACTGGGCGGCCAGCTCCTTGGAGACCCGTCGTAGGACATCGGCGTCGGCGGCGATTCCGGCCACCTCCATGCGGGCGAGCACCCGCACGAGTGGGCGTTCGACCTCGTCGTGCAGGCGGTCGAGTCCGGCGCTCTCCAGCGATCGCCGGAGCACGGCGGCCAGCCCACCGAGCACCACGGCCCGCTTGGCCTCCTCGGTGGGCAGGTCGACCGCCGCGGTCTGCTCGAGCGCCAACCGTCCCGCCTGCGAGCCGTCGTGGTCTCCGTCGACGAGGCGCACCCCGAGGCGCGTGTCGGCCAGCTCCTCCAGCCGGTAGCTGCTCGACGACGGGTCGAGAAGGTAGGCGGCGACGGCCGTGTCCATCTCCAGTCCACAGATGTCGACGCCGGCCGGGAGCACACTGCGCATGAGCTCCTTGGTGCCGTGCCCGACCAGCCGCACCCCGCCCGCACCGAGGAGGTCGGCGAGTGCCCGGGTGACGGCTGGTTCGGCGAGATACTGCTCGGTCAGCCAGATCACCTCCGGCATCGGCGGCTCCTTGGTCCGGTCGTCCCGGCTCGGGGACATCTGGTGGGCGACCAGCGCGGTGACGTCGGCCAGGGCCAGCCCCACGAGCGGGGAGCGCCCGGGGTCGCCCGACCAGCACGGCGTAGCCGCCACCACGACGTCCGGCCCGGCCAGGGCGGCGACGACGGCGGCCGCTCTGGCCGGTTCCGGGACGCCGGGCACCACGGCGCCCAGGTCGACGGTGAACGGCGACACTGCCGCCTGCTGGGCAGCCGAACGGGGAAGGGCGGCCGCCTCGACGTCTCCCATGATGGGGGCGAGCCGCCCCCACAACGACTTGAGCTCGAGCTCGGCGAACACCTGGCGGACCTGGTCGCGGTCCCAGTGGCCGAGCCCGAGATCGTCGATGCCGACCGGCAGCGCCACGTCGCGGCGCAAGGGGATCACCTGGGCGTTGCGGCGCACGCCCTCCTCGTGCTCGGCCAGGCTCTGGCGGAGCTTGGGGGTCTGCTCGGCCAGATGGGCGAAGATCCCGTCGAGGTCGCCGTAGCTGTTGACGAGCTTGGCCGCCGTCTTCTCCCCCACCCCCGGCACGCCGGCGAGATTGTCGGACGGGTCACCGCGCAAGGAGGCCAGCACCGGATAACGGGAGGCGGCGACGCCCGTGCGCTCGACGATGCCCGCCTCGTCGTACACCACCGTGTCGGAGATGCCGCGGCGGGTGTACATGACCTTGACGTGCGGGTCCTCGACGAGCTGGAAGCAGTCGCGGTCGCCGGTGACCACCACCACGTCCCGTCCGGCGTCGCGCGCCTGGGTGGCCAAGGTGGCGAGCACGTCGTCGGCCTCGAATCCGGGGACCTCCAGGATCTCGATGCCCATGGCTCCGAGCACCTGGCGCACCAGGGCGAACTGCGGCACCAGGAGGTCCGGCGTCTCCGGCCGGTTGCCCTTGTAGTCGGCCACCACCTCGTCGCGGAAGGTCGGCTCGGGTCGGTCGAAGGCCACCGCCATGCCGCTCGGCGACTGGTCGCGAAGCAGCATCACCACCATGGACGTGAAGCCGTGCACGGCGTTGGTCACCTGGCCCGCGGTGGTGGCCAGGTCGGTGGGGAGGGCGAAGAAGGCGCGGAAGACGAGGGAGTTGCCGTCGAGGAGGTAGAGGGCCCCCGAGGTGGTGGGCGGTGTCGTCAGGGGGCGAGCGTCCCTTCGATGACTTCCCGGGCCACGTCCTGCATGCGGGCCCGCCGGTCCATGGCCGTCTTCTGGATGAACGAGAAGGCCTCGGCCTCCCCCATGCCGTGGTCGTCCATCAGTACGCCCTTGGCCCGGTCCACCTGTTTGCGCGTCTCGAGCTTGTCCTCCAGGGTGGTCACCCGGTCCGACAAGCGGGCCGCCTCCTCCTCGATGGCGCGCTGTTCCTCGAAGCGGGCGATGGCCACCTCGATGGCGGGGATCAGCTCGCTGCGCTGGAAGGGCTTGACCAGGTAGGCGGCCACCCCGGCGTCCCGGGCGTCCTCGATGAGGTTGCGCTGTGAGAACGCCGTCAGGATGAGCGCCGCGGTGCGGTGCTCGGAGGAGATCCGCCGGGCCGCCTC
>DATHCF010000217.1:0-6925 GCA_035319705.1 Acidimicrobiales bacterium
ATGACCACCACGACACCCAACGCACCCCGGGTGCTCGTCGTCGACGACGAGCGCAGCATCACCGACCTGCTGTCCATGGCCCTGCGTTACGAAGGCCTGCAGGTGGAGGTGGCCAACGCCGGGCGCCAGGCGCTCGAGTCCATCTCGAGCTTCCGCCCCCAACTCGTGGTGCTCGACGTGATGCTGCCGGATCTCGACGGCTTCGAGGTGCTCGAGCGCATGACGCGCGACGGCATCGGAGCCCGCGTGCCGGTCTTGTTCCTCACCGCCCGCGACACCCTCGAGGACAAGCTGCGGGGCTTCACCCTGGGCGGCGACGACTACATGACCAAGCCGTTCTCGGTAGAGGAGCTCATCGTCCGGGTGCGCGCCATTCTGCGGCGGGTACACGGTGACGGCCACAGCCCCCGGTTGACCGTGGCCGATCTGGAGCTCGACGAGGACAGCCACGAGGTCTACCGGGGCTCGACCGGCATCGACCTCACACCCACCGAGTTCAAGCTGCTGCACTACTTGATGCTCAACGCCGGACGGGTGGTCTCCAAGTCGCAGATCCTCGACCGGGTGTGGCAGTACGACTTCGACGGCAACGCCAACGTCGTGGAGATCTACATCAGCTATCTGCGCAAGAAGATCGACTCGCTCGGGCCGCGGCTGATCCACACCGTGCGGGGCGTGGGATACAGCCTGCGGCCACCTCGGCCGGCCTGATGCCTCTGCGGCTCCGGCTCCTGCTGGTGCTGGTGGGCATCGTGGCAGTCGGCCTGATCGTGGCCGATGCCGTGACCTACACGCAGCTCGACTCGTTCCTCTACGGGCGCACGGACCAACAGTTGGCCGGCTCCGCCGATGCCGTGGGAGACGCCCTGACGAACTGCCTCGAAGGCGTGGGCCCCTTCCTCAACCCAGCGGTCTGCAACCAGTACGTGGACCTGGGGCCGGGGAGCCTGCTGCCCACCGGCACCTGGGGAGCCTTGCTCGACAGCAACGGTGACTACGTGGGCGGAGCCGGCGTGTTCTTCGGCACCGCCCAGAGCGAAGCGGCCACGCCGAATCTCCCGAACAACCTCCCGGGTTCGAGCTCGGGACCGACGGGTGCCGCATACTTCTCCACCACCAGCACCGGCACGCCCACTATCCACTACCGGGTGCTGGCGGAGGCCGTCAACGGGGGAACGCTCGTCATCGCTTTCCCCACCACCGACGTCACCGGCACCCTGCAGCACCTGGTGGGGGTCGAGGCGTTCGTCACCATTGCCGTGCTGGCGGCGCTGGGCTGCTTGGCCTGGTGGATCGTGCGCCGGGGCCTGCGCCCACTCGACGACATGGCCGACACCGCCATGGCCATCGCCAAAGGGGATCTCACCCGGCGGGTCGCCGTCCCCGACGACGGGGCGCAGACGGAGGTCGGACAGCTGGGAATCGCCCTCAATGCCATGTTGGCCAACATCGAGACGGCATTCGCCGCCCAGGAGGCGTCCGAAGAACGTCTCCGGCGCTTCCTGGCCGACGCCTCTCACGAGCTACGCACGCCGCTCACTTCGATCCGGGGATATGCCGAGATGTTCGACCGCGGCATTCGTGACCGGCCGGAGGACCTGGCCACCTCCATGCATCACATCCGCTCGGAAGCCGACCGGATGAGCGAGTTGGTGAACGACCTGCTGCTGCTAGCCCGCCTCGACCAGGAGCGCCCGCTGGAGCACGAGACGTTCGACTTCGGCGCCGTGGTGGCCCAGGCAGTGCAATCGGCCCGGGTGGTCGCCCCCGACCGGGCCATCGCCTTCGCCGGCCCCGGAACGCTCCAGATGGAGGGCGATGCGGGACGGATCCGCCAGGTCGCCGACAATCTCCTCACCAACGCCTTGCGTCACACTCCCCCGGGCACCCCGATCGAGGTACGACTGGGCAGCCAGAGCGGTCAGGCCTTGCTGGAGATGGAGGATCACGGCGCCGGTGTGGCACCTGAGGATCGTGAGCGGATCTTCGAGCCGTTCCACCGGGCCGATGTGTCGCGGGCCCGCTCAACCGGCGGGATGGGCCTGGGACTCTCCATCGTGGCCGCCATCGCCCGCGCCCACGGGGGATCGGTGGGGGTCCGTTCGGGCGCAGCAGGCGGGGCGGTGTTCTGGGTGCGGCTACCCCTCGTGCGACCCGCCGTGCCACCGCCCGCAGCCCGGCCTGCCTCCCCGCCCGCTCATGGCAACGGCAGCGCCGCACCAGACGGCCACACCACCGAAAGCGACCCGCCCGTAGACCTGTGGGCCCCGCCCGACCCCGCACGTCGCGGTGTGCACCCAGCCGACGCCGGGTCGCCGCCAGTGCCTGGTACGCCGGGCTGATCCCGCTCGACGAGGCACGCTTTCCCCGTACGCTTCGGGGCCATGAAGTTCTCGGTGGAGCAACCGCTCGAGGTACCCCGCGCAGTGGCGGAAAAGGCGATGATCGACCCCGCCTTCTACGCCGCCATGGGTGGCACCGGACCCATCGGAACGCCGGAGGTGCTGTCCCGCAGCGAGGAACCGGACGGTGTGAAGATGAAGGTGCGATACCGCTTCACCGGGAATCTCTCGCGTGCCGCCCGGGCGATCCTCGATCCGAAGAAGCTCACCTGGGTCATCGAATCCCAGATGCACCTCGACGAGCACTGCGCCGACTTCGAGATGCTCCCGGACTATTACGCGAATCGCCTGCAGTGCGCCGGCCGCTACCGCTTCGAGGACAAGGGCGCCTCGTCGGTGGAGGTGCTCGAAGGGGACCTGATGGTCCACGTTCCGGTGGTGGCCGGGGCGGTGGAGCGGGCCATCCTCATGGGCCTGCGCCAAAACCTGTCGGAACAGGCCCGCCTGATCGCCCATTGGGCGAAGCCGGACGACTCGAAATCCTGAGGTTCGCCGCGACCACGTGTGGCCCATGATCACACCCGGGCCATGTTGGCGAAGCGGGTGTGGTGATCCATAAAGGCGAGTTGCGTGACCCCGGTCGGCCCGTTGCGGTGCTTGGCGATGATGATCTCGGCGGTGCCCCGGTCGGGTGAATCAGGGTTGTAGAGCTCGTCGCGGTAGATGAACATCACCACGTCCGCGTCCTGCTCGATGGAGTTGTGGGCGACGATGCCGTTCGCCACGAAGTTGTGGTGGCCGAGGACCGTTGCGTCATAGACGGGCGCCTCTCCCTTGTCCTCGATGGCCACGATCTCGTCCCAGAAGACGTCCGAATCGGCAAGGTCCAGAAGGACAGGATCCTCGAGGACCGTCGCCATGCTCCTGACCGCCGTCCGACTCGGGCTGTACCGATAACGCGCAGTTCCGGCGTATCCCCGGCGTCCGACGGGCTCCGGAATCGAGCGGGGCACGGCGAGCCTGTCGCCCACAGCCAGACCTTCCAGCGGGCGCCAGCCCATAACCGTTCGGAACGGATGATTGGCGCTGGCCTGCACCCGGCGGCCCGAGGCCAGGCGCAGTTCGTAGACTCGCTTCACCCCGCTCGGAAAGACATGGGACATCGTCGCCGGTACGAGCTTCAGGTGCTCGTCCAGCGCCCAGACGGGAATCTCGGTCTCTCCCCGCAACAAGAGCTCGCCCATGGTCACCTCGGCACCGGTGTCGGCCCGGGTGATCCGGGTCTCGGCGGTAAGGCAGCCGCTTTCGCGAAGATCCGCCAGCACCGGCCGCTTGTCCTGGCGCATCTCCAGGTTCCTCGACAGCTGCGACAGAGCCACCACCGGGATGTCGAGCTCGCGGGCCAGCACCTTCAGCCCACGGCTGATCTCCGACACCTCGACCTGGCGGTTCTCGGCGCGACTGCGGGCGTGGCCGCTCATGAGCTGGAGGTAGTCGACCACCACCAGGCCCAGCCCCTCGCGCGCCTTGAGGCGCCGCGCCTTGGCCCGGATGTCCATGACCGTCACATTGGGGTTGTCGTCGATGTAGATGGGTGCGTCGCCCAGCCGGCCGATGGCGTCGGAGATCTTGGGCCAGTCGGCTTCGAGCAACCGGCCGTTGCGCAACCGGGTGGCGTCCACCCGGGCTTCGGAGCACAGCAGCCGCTGCGTCAGCTCGAGCTGGCTCATCTCCAGGGAGAACAGCAGCACGGGCACCCGGGCGTGGACGGCGGCATTGGTCACCACACCCAGGGCGAAGCTGGTGTTGTGGGTCGGGACCATCGACCGCCCGGCGAGGAACAGATGGGACGGCGAGTCCACGGCGATGCAGCGGGTCGGCACGCTGGCGACCTCATCCACCGCCAAAACGGCATGACGGGCGTGGCGTCCCCACCGGCGCACCAGCAGTGCCGCCGGCAGACGCTGCAGCGACGACGGGACGCCCACCAGCTCGGGGCTCGTCCATCGAAAGGCCCACCACGAGCTGGCGGCGCCCTCGGCATCACGGACCGGCGCCCGCTGCAGAGGCGACGCCTTGCACCCCACAGAGCACACCAACTCCCGGGCCTGCTCGACCAGCCACCGGTCGGGCAGACACAGCTGCGCCTCGCCGCTGTTCTCACCACCCGGCGGGCGCGCCGACGACGAACCTGCACCGGCTCCGGCTCCGGCTCCGACTCCCGCCCCGCCATCTGCCACGGAATCGAGCAAGCCGGCCAGGACCTCGAGACGCGCCTTGTGCGAGGCCCGCAGGTACCGATCGGGAAGCCGCGCCGGGATCCCTTCCAGTGCCGACTGTCCGAGATGGCGGCCCAGCCGGTACGGGTTCGCCGGCAATTCCCCTTCGGCCATGTCCAGCGGGCCCGCCACCGGGATGTACCACCGGGGCCGCCCGCCCCGGCTCCGCACCCCCTCGGCCACCATCTCTTCGGTGGTGACGATGCGTGCATGTCCGTCCTCTCCGGCAGTCCACGACCCTGCCGGATCCGAGGGACCCGCCGCGCCATGAGCTCGGCGCGTCTGCCAGGAGGACAGGTCGTGCACAAGCCACCGGTGCCCGGCGTCGGCCACCAGCTCCGAACCGTCGTCGAAACGCAGCCGGTAGCAGCGGTGCCCGATGAACACCGGCGAGACGTAGGTGACCGAGCACGGACGTCCGTGTTCGTCGAACAGCGTGTCCCCGACAGCCAGCTCCTCCATGGGCGACCAGCCGGCCGGCGTGGCGATCGGCGTGTCCAGGGCGAGTGCCTTTCCCATGGCCGGACGGGCGCCCACCACCACCAGGTTCGACTTCTGCAGCCCGGCCAGGCGCTCGTCGAGGTCGCTGTAGCCCGTCGGCACACCGGTGATGGTGTCGCCGCGCTCGTAGAGGTTCTCGAGGTGGTCGAGGCTCTGCGACAGCAGCTCACGCAGCGACGACATGGTCTCGACGACGCGGCGCTGGGCCACGTCGAACACCATGGTCTCGGCCCGGTCGATGACCTCCGAGACGTCCTCGGGGACGCTGTAACCCAGCTCGGCGATCTCGCCGGCCACCGTCACCAGGCCACGCAGCAGCGCGTGCTCCTCCACGATCCGGGCGTAGTGCGGGGCGTTGGCGGTGGCGGGCGTGTTCACCTGCAGCGAGATGAGCACCGACGGATCGCCCACCGCCTCGAGCAGGCCGCTGCGGCGCAGCTCGTCGGTCACCGTCACCGGGTCGGCCGGCTCGCCACGCGTATAGAGGGCAGTGACGGCCGAGAAGATGTGGGCATGCGCCGGCTTGTAGAAGTCCTCCGCCCTGCAGGTCTCGAGCGCGGCGGCGATGGCGTCGCGTGAAAGGAGCATGGCGCCGAGCAACGACTCCTCGGCATCGAGATCGTGAGGGGGGATCCGCCCACCTGTGCCACCCACGGCTCGCAAGCGCGGGTCCTGGAGTGCTCGGGCCATGGCTCGCCTACCTTCGCCCATCCGGCTTCCGGATAACGAGGGGCGGAAGCTGGGGAATTGCACGTGGAGATCCCTGTGGAGGACCCGTGGATCCGTGCCCGGCCGCTGGGGAGAACCGTGGGGGCCGGCGGAACTGTGGACATCGGGCCATGGCGGTCAGGGTGTCAGGCCGCTGTGACGCCCTCTCCGCCCCTCGGCCGGCGCGACGGCCGGCCCCGGTCTCAGCCGGCGGCGACGACCTCCACGGTCAGCTCGGTCTCGACCTCGGCGTGCAGATGCACCGGTACCAGGTGGGTGCCGACCGACTTGATCGGCTCCTCGAGCCGGATACGACGGCGGTCCACCACGGCACCGGTCTGCGCCTGTATGGCGTCGGCCAGGTCCTGCGTGGTCACCGATCCGAACAGCCGGCCCCCGGCCCCGCTGCGGGCGGTGACGGTGAGCGTCCGCCCCGCCAGTGCCGCCGACACCGCCTCGGCCGCCTCCTTGTCCTTGGCATCGCGTAGGTCGCGCGACCTGCGCATGGCTGAGGCCTGTGCCGACATGGCGTCGCTGGCCTTGAGGGCCCGCCCGCTCGGGAACAAGAAGTTGCGGGCGAATCCGTCGGCCACCTGGACGATGTCCCCGCGTCGTCCGACGCCGTCGACATCGGCGCGCAACAGCACACGCATCAAACCGTCCCCTCGTCTGGCGCGTCCGCCGGCTGCTCGCCGGGCTCCTCCTCAGCGAGGCCGGCGCCCTCGACGTCCTCGATCTCCTCGACGTCCTCGACTTCCTCGATGTCGAGACGGCTCTCGCCCTCGGCGGCACCGTCGGTCTCCGCCGCCGTCGGCGCCTCGCGGCCGCGTCCGCGCTCGCCGCGCTCGCCGCGCTCGCCGCGCTCGCCGCGCCGGCCGCGACCGCCGCCGCGCTCGGTCACCGTCCGCTGGGTATAGGGGACCAGGGCCACTTCGCGGGCGGTGCGGATGGCCAGCGCTACCGCTCGCTGATGCTGGGCGCAGTTGCCGGTCACCCGGCGTGCCCGGATCTTGCCGCGGTCGCTCATGTACTTGCGCAGAAGGGGGACGTCCTTGTAGTCCACCCAGGTCAGCTTGTCCCGGCACAACGCGCAGG
>DATHCF010000218.1:0-16189 GCA_035319705.1 Acidimicrobiales bacterium
CCAAGGCCATCTGGGCCGGGCAGAACAACACCGTCCGTTTCGCTCAGGTGGGGCACCTCGACGTCACGGTGCAGCGCGGGCCTACCTTCGACGGGCTGGGCTCCTATTACCGCGACAGCGTGGAGGAGTCGCCCTTCGAGCCGGTCGACGTGGCCGAGGTGCTTCGCCAGACCCAATCCGACGTGCTGGTGAGCTACCTGCCGGTGGGGTCGGAAGAGGCCCAGCGCCACTACGCCCAGGCAGCACTCGACGCCGGGGTGGCCTTCGTCAACGCCATCCCCGTGTTCATCGCCAGCGACCCCGTCTGGGCCCGCAAGTTCCGCGACGCCGGCGTGCCCATCGTGGGTGACGACATCAAGAGCCAGGTGGGCGCCACCATCGTCCACCGGGTGCTCACCCGGCTGTTCGAGGACCGGGGTCTGGCCCTCGACCGCACCTACCAGCTCAACTTCGGCGGCAACATGGACTTCAAGAACATGCTGGAGCGCCAGCGCCTGCAGTCCAAGAAGCTCTCGAAGACCCGCGCCGTGACCAGTCAGGTCGAGAACTACGTCCTCGACGCCGACGACGTCCACATCGGTCCGTCCGACCACGTCCCCTGGCTCCAGGACCGCAAATGGGCCTACATCCGCCTGGAGGGACGCAATTTCGGTGACGTGCCCCTCAACCTGGAGCTCAAGCTTGAGGTCTGGGACTCGCCCAACTCGGCCGGCGTCATCATCGACGCCGTGCGCTGCGCCAAGATCGCCCTCGACGCCGGCTTCGGCGGACCGCTGCTCGGCCCCTGCGCCTACTTCATGAAGTCGCCGCCGCTGCAGTTCCACGACGACGACGCCCATCGCATGGTGGAGGCCTTCGCCCGGGGCGACCTTGGCGGGCACTGGCCGGAGGACTAGCGCCGGGCCCGTGGGACGACTAGCTCCGCCTAGCTCCGCCTCTGGCGCTCCTTCCACCAGGCCTCGAGCCGCCGGCGCACCTCGTCGTCGCCGAGCACGCCCTCTTCCAGGCGCAGCTCGAGCAGGAAGGCGAGCGCTTCACCCACGAGCGGCCCGGGAGGAACGCCGAGCTGTTCCATGACCTGCACCCCGTCGAGCTCCGGGCGCAAAGCGTCGAGCTCCTCTTGCGATCGCAGCTCCTCGATGCGTGACTCGAGCTCGTCCATCCGCTGGGCCAGGGCACGGGCCTTGGCCGGGTTCCTGGTGGTGCAGTCGCAGCGGGTGAGCTCGTTGAGCTGTGCCAGCAGTGATCCGGCGTCGCGGACGTAGCGGCGCACCGCCTTGTCGGTCCACCCGAGCCGGTAGGTGTGGAAGCGCAAGTGCAGCTCGACCAGGCGCACCACCGTGTCGAGGTCGTCCTTCGGGTACTTGAGCGCCAGGAGCCGCTCGCGGGCCATGCGCGCCCCCACCACCTCGTGGTGGTGGAAGGTGACGCCTTCCGGACCGAACGCCCGGGTGCGGGGCTTGCCGATGTCGTGCAACAGGGCAGCCAGCCGCAGCAGCCGGTCGGGGCTGGTCTTGTCCACCACGGCCAAGGTGTGGGCCAGCACGTCCTTGTGGTGGTGGATGGGGTCCTGCTCGAGCGCCAGGGCCGGCAGCTCGGGCAGAAACTCGCCGGCCAGGCCGGTGTCGACGGCGAACCACAGACCGGGCGAGGGCCGGGGCACCACGAGCAGCTTGTCCAGCTCGTCGCGCACCCGTTCGGGCGACACGATACCCAGCCGGCCGTGCATCTCCCGCACCGCCGCCACCACGGCGGGATCGGGCACGAGGCCGGGCCCGGCCACCATGCGCGCCGCGCGCAGCATGCGCAGCGGATCGTCCTCGAAGGAGACCGCCGGGTCGAGCGGTGTCCGCAACCGCTTGGCGGCCAGGTCGTCGATCCCCCCGTAGGGATCGATCAGGTTCATGTCCGGAAGCGACAGCGCCATGGCGTTCACGGTGAAGTCGCGCCTCGAGAGGTCGACCTCCACCGAGTCGCCGAACACCACCTCCGGCTTGCGCGAATCGGGAACGTAGGCCTCCGCCCGATGTGTGGTGATCTCGTAGATCTGCCCGGCTCTGGCCGCGCCGATGGTGCCGAAGCGCTTGCCGGCGGTCCACACCGTGTCGGCCCATCCCCGCAGGATGTGCTCGCTCTCGTCCGGACGGGCGTCGGTGGTGAGGTCGAAGTCCTGAGGCGGTCCCTCGTCCATCATGGCGTGGCGCACCGAGCCGCCCACCAGATACAGCCGGTGCCCGGCGTCGCCGAATCGCGTGGCCAGCTCGCCGGTGGCATCGAGCAGCGCCTTGAACCGGGCGGGGATCATCGCCGCCGAGGGTAGCGGTGGGTGAGCCGGCTGCCCGTCGGTCCATCCGCGGCCCGTGCAGCCCCGGTCCGCCCGTGGCACGGCGGTAGCGTGCCCATGATGGGCCGGCTTCTGTTCGCGCTCTCCTCGGCGCTGGGAGCGGGTCTGGTCGGCGGGCCTCTGGCGGGAACCGGTCCGGCCATGGCGTCGACCGGAGGCTCCGGTCAGGCCCAGCCGACCATGGTCCTCCTGTCGCAGTCGCCGTGGGTCGGCCCCGGCCAGGCGATGCAGCTGCACCTCGACATCGCCGGCGCACCGCTCGGCTCGCTCAGCCTGGGCGTCACCCTGTACGACCATCTGACCAGTCGCTCGGCCTTCGCCGAGACGGCTGACGGCGTCCCCGAAGGTGCGGTCCTCGCCTCCACCACCGTGTCGCCCGCCTCGTTGCCGAGCGGGGGGCAGGGCAGCATCTCGCTCACCATCCCGGTGGCGAGCGGGGACGCGCCGTCCACCGGCAGCGGGCCACTCGTGGCCGACCTGGACTGTCCGCTCGGCAGCTGCGGCGGTGTGTACCCGCTGCGCCTGCAGCTGTTCTCGAGCTCGGGCGACCAGCTGTCGTCGCTGTTCACCTATCTCGTCTACGCCAACCCGCCGGCCGGCACGCAGAAGGTGCGTGTGGCGCTGGTGCTGCCGTGGTCGTTGTCGTCACCGAGCTCCCCCTCCGGCGTTCCCGTCACCACCGCCATCTCCCCTCAGGTCTCCGACACCACCGCGGTGGAGTTGACCAGCCTGCTCCAGGTGCTGGCCGCCCATCCCGCCGACCCGCTCACGGTGGCCCCCGGGCCCGCCAGCGTCGAGGCCCTCGACGATTCGTCACTCCCGCCGGCACGCACGGCGTCGAGCAGCTTGCAGTCGCTGGCGGCCGATCCTGCGCGCCAGGTCCTCTCCGGTCCCTTCGTGCCCGCCGACGCCACCGCGCTCGTCTCGGCCGGGCTGAGCCAGGAGCTCACCGACCAGGTGCAGCGGGGCCAGCAGGTGCTGGCGGGGCTGCATCCGGCCACCGGCACCTGGGTGGCCGCCGGCCAGCTCGACGAGGCCTCGATGGCGGCGCTCGGCTCGCTGGGGCTCGACCGGCTGGTGGTGCCGCCCCAGGACGTGAGCCAGGGTTCGGGCCCGTCGCTCACCTCGAGCGCCCCGTTCACCCTGTCGGCCGGCCATGGGGTGTCGCTCACCGCCGTCGAGACCGACAACGGGTTCAGCGCGGATCTGGCGGCCGGTTCGGGCACCGACGACGCGCTCGGCGCCTACCGCCTGCTCGCCGACCTGGCCCTCGCCTATTACGAGGAGCCCAACGATCTCACGCCGCGCGGCGTGGTGGCCATGGCCCCCACCGCCTCGTCCACCAACCCGTCCATGTTGGACCCGGCCATGTTGAACATCGTGCTGACGGCGCTGCAGAGCGACCCGCTGCTCAGCCCGGTCACCCTCGACGAGCTGTTCGACCAGGTCCCCACCAGCCTGCTGGCTCGCCGGGTGGTACCGGCGAGCACCACCTCGTCCCTGCCCGCCCGCCAGATCCGTGTGGCCCGGACCCGCCTCGACGCCTTCGCCGGCGCCGTGAGCCCGTCGGGCGCCGACGTGGTGCACGCCCTCGACGACGATCTTCTGCTCTCGGAGAACGCCGAGCTGCGTTCCTCCCAGCAGCAGCAGGCGCTGTCCGACTTCGACGGCGTGCTCGACCAGCAGCTGCACAGCGTCTCCATCCGCACCGGCACCATCAAGCTCACCTCGACGGCCGCCAAAGTGCCGCTCACCTTGACCAAGCAGTCCGGCTACGGCGTGACCGGGATCCTGCAGGTCACCGGGGACAAGGTGGTCTTCCCGGGGGGCGCGGCGCAGAACCCGGGTCCGGTGTGCCGGAGCTGGAGCGAGCGTACCTCGGCCGGGCGTTCGACCTTCACCTGCCTGGCCGCCATCAACCTGGCCAACAACGCCGTGTACGTGGACATGCGGGCCCGGGTCGCCGGTGACTTCCGCCTCACCGTCACCCTCGACAGCCCGACCGGCGGCCTGGTGCTGGCCTCGAACCACATCACGGTCCACTCGATGTCCACGTCGCTCGTGGCGGTCGGCCTGTCGATCGCCGCAGTGGTGGTCCTGCTCACCTGGTGGCGACGGACTCTCCGCCGCCGCCCTCCGGCCCGACGCGGCGCCCACGTCCGCCGGCACCCGGTGGCAGCCCAACCCACCTCGTGATCCGAAGCCGCTTCGCCCGCGACAGCGGGGTCATGGCGGTCGGTACCACCTTGTCGCGGCTCACCGGCCTGCTGCGCCTGGTGGCGCTGGTCTACGCCGTGCACTTCCGCACCTTGGCCGACGCCTACAACCTGGCCAACACCATGCCCAACGTCGTGCACGACGTCGTGCTCGGCGGGATCGTGTCGGCCACCTTCGTGCCGGTGTTCGTGGCCGAGCTGTCGCGCTCTTCCGAGCGGGCGGCCTGGGAGGCCATCTCGGCGGTGACCTCGGTGTCGCTGGTGGTGATCGCCGTCGCCTCGGTGGCCTTCCTCATCGCCTCTCCCTTCATCGTCGACGCCATGACCGCCTTCAACCACGCAAAGCAGGCCAGCGCGGAGCGGTCGGTGGCCACCGACCTTCTCGTCCTGTTCGTCCCACAACTGGCCTGTTACGGCTGTATCAGCGTGGGCACGGCGCTGCTCAACGCCCGGCGGCGCTTCGCCGCGCCCATGTTCGTGCCCATCGTCAACAACGTGGTCCTGGTGTGCGCCCTCGTGGCCTTCGGATTGTGGGTGCGCCAGCCGTCGCTGGGCGGCGTCTACCACCATCGCGGCCAGCTGTTGCTGCTCGGCCTCGGCACCACCGCCGGCGTGGTGGCGCAGCTGCTGGCCCTCGTCCCCTCCCTGCGGCGGGCGGGACTGGAGCTGCGGTGGCGGCCGCGCCTGGGGCATCCGGCGGTCCGCACCATCCTCCGCCTCTCCGGCTGGACGGTGGGGCTGGTGGTGGCCAATCAGGTGGCCCTCGTCGTGGTGCTGGCCCTGTCGGTGCGCGTCGGCCCGGGAGCAGTCACCGCCTACACCTACGCCTACACGTTCTTCCAGGTCCCCTACGGCGTGGTGGCGGTGTCCATCATGAGCGCGGCAGCCCCCGACCTGGCCCACTTCTGGACCAACGGCGACATGCAGCGCTTCCGGCGGCGCATGGATGTCGGGCTGCGATCCATGTTGGCCGTCATCGTGCCGGCCGCCGCGGGCATGGTCGTCCTGGCGCGGCCTCTGCTCGAGCTGCTCGGGGTCATGATCGGGCACCCGGGTTCGACCAACACCACGGCGGTGGCGCTGGCCATGTTGAGCCTGGGGTTGCCCGGCTTCTGCGCCTTTCTGTACGTGGTGCGGGTGCTGCAGTCGACCCAGGACCTGCGTTCGGCCTTCTGGCTGTACATGGTGGAGAACGGCGTGAACGTCGTCCTCGCCCTAGCGCTGTTCAGACCACTCGGGGTGCGCGGCATCATGCTGTCGATCTCCATCGCCTACACGCTGGCGGCGATCGCCGGTCTCGTCCACGTGCGGCGCCGCCTCGGAGGCCTCGACCCCGGCCGGGTGGGCGAGCCGCTCCTGCGGGTGCTGGCCTGCACCGTCGTGCTGGTGGCCGGGGCGGTGCTGGGAAGCAGCGTCACCGGTTCGCAGAGCGCGCCGGCCCTGGTCGCACGCCTGGCCCTCGGCGTGGTCGGCGGCACGCTGGGTTTCGTGGCGGCGGCCTGGCTGTTAGCGCTCATCCGCCGGCCGCACGCACCGGCGCCACGGCGGCGCCGCGGGGGCGGCGGTTCCCCCCCGCCCCCTCTTCCGCCCGCCGGGCGTCCCCCGGCCCGGCCCGGGCGTCTGGGTCCGACCAAGCCGCCGGCCGGTCATCCCGGCGGGGACCGTGGCAGACTCGGCCGTTGAGGCGGATCAAGCGGAAGCCGGCAACTCGCCGGCGTCGCCGAGGGAGGGCCGATGCCGGGCGTCAAAGTGGTGACCGACAGCGCCTGCGACCTCACGACGCAGATGGCCGAGGATCGCGGCGTCCGGGTGGTGCCGCTCACCATCCGCTTCGGCCAAGAGGAGTTCGTCGACCGCCAGCAGCTGTCGACCAAGGAGTTCTGGGACCGAGTGACCACCGGTTCGGTGATTCCCGAGACCGCGGCGCCGTCGCCCGGCGCCTTCCGCGACGCCTTTCTCGACGCGGCCGACGAGGGTGCGTCCGGCGTGGCCTGCATCACCTTGTCCTCAGGGGTGTCGGCCACCTTCCAGGCGGCGTCCACCGCGGCGGCCGACGTGTCCGATCGCATCCCCGTGGCCGTCGTCGACTCGCTTTCGCTGACCATGGGACTCGGCATGCTGGTGCTGGACGCGGTGCAGGCAGCCGAGCGGGGGGCGAGCCTGGCCGAAGTAGAGGACGAGATCCTTTTGCGGCGTGACCGCACCCGGGTGTACGGGACCATCGACAGCCTGGAGTTCCTGAAGCGGGGCGGACGCATCGGCGGCCTGTCGCAGCTGCTGGGCTCCATGCTCTCGATCAAGCCGGTCATCGAGATCCGTAACGGAGGGGTCGAGCTGGAGTCCCGCCAGCGCACCCGCCAGCGCTCGCTGCAATACCTGGCCGACAAGGCACGCAACGCCGGGCCGCTGGAGCGCATCGCCGTGGCCAACGGCGCCGCTGCCGACGTCGACCAGCTGGTGTCGCGGCTGTCCGGCATCGAATGCGCCCACGAGCTGACGGTGACCGAACTAGGGCCGGTGATCGGTTCCCACGGAGGGCCGGGAACCATCGGCCTGTGCTTCCAACTGGCCGGCTGACCGCTCCCCGATAGCCTCTCGTCTCATGGACGATTCCCGCTCTGCTGCGCAGACCGGCGAGGCGCTGGCACCACCGGGACGCGGACCGCTGTCCAGTGCCGAGTGGCCGGCGCGCGCGGCGGACACCGTGGAACAGGTCGTGGCCGCCGTGCACGACCGCGTGGTGCGCCCCCTCGTCATCGCCGCCCGGGCCGTGGTCTTCGGCCTCCTGGTGGCCACCATGGTGCTGATCCTGGTGGTGCTTTTCTCCATCGCCGTGGTGCGTCTGCTCGACGTCTACGCCTTCGGCCACAGGGTGTGGGCCTCCGACCTGGTGGTGGGCGGCTTCGTCACCCTGCTCGGGCTGTTCGCCTGGTCGCGACGGCGCACCCGTCGTCCCGAAGAGAGCTGACGGTGGCCGGGCGGCGGCAGGTTGTCATCCTCGGATCGGGGCCGGCGGGCCTCACCGCCGCGGTGTACTGCGCCCGGGCCAACCTCCACCCGCTCGTGGTGGAAGGTGAGCCGTCCTCCACGAGCGACCAGCCCGGGGGACAGCTCATGCTGACCACCGAGGTGGAGAACTACCCCGGCTTCGTCGAGGGCATCCTCGGCCCGGAGCTCATGACCCGTTTCCGGGACCAGGCCGAGCGTTTCGGCGCCGAATTCGTGACCCGGAAGGCGCACGCCGTCGATTTCTCCACACATCCCTTGCGGGTGTGGACCACCGAACCGGACCAGGGGCCCGACGTCGAGGCTGACGCCATCATCGTGGCGACCGGGGCCCGCTCGCTCATGCTCGGCGTGCCCGGCGAGGACCGGCTTCTCGGGCACGGCGTGTCGACCTGCGCCACCTGTGACGGCTTCTTCTTCCGCGACCAGGAGATCGCCGTGGTCGGCGGGGGGGACTCGTCCATCGAAGAGGCGCTGTTCCTGACCCGGTTCGCCTCCAAGGTGACCGTCGTGCACCGGCGCAAGGAGCTACGCGCCTCGAAGATCATGCAGGACCGCGCCTTCAACAACCAGAAGATCGCCTTCCGCTGGGACAGCGTGGTCACCGAAGTGCTCGGGCAGGCCAAGGTGACCGGCATCCGCCTGCGCAACGTGGTGACCGGTGACGAGGAAGAGGTCGAGCTGGGGGGGCTGTTCGTGGCCATCGGCCACGAACCCAACACCGCCGTCTTCACCGGGCAGTTGGACATGCTCGACAACGGGTACATCCGGACCCATGACGGAACCAAGACCAACGTGACGGGGGTGTTCGCCTGCGGCGACGTCCAGGACCACGTGTACCGCCAAGCGGTGACGGCCGCCGGCTCCGGCTGCATGGCGGCCATGGACGCCGAGCGGTACCTGGAAGCATCAGCTGTCCACTGACCGGCCCGGCCGCCACGGAATGTCGGGGGTCGGGCGCGTGTTGGCAGCAGAACAACGGCCGTCGGGGAGTCGGCCGGCCACGGAAGGACGACGATGAGCGAGCAGATGACGGCGCTGACCGACGCTACCTTTGACGAGCATGTCAAGTCCGCCGACGTGCCGGTCCTGGTGGACTTCTGGGCCGAGTGGTGCGGTCCGTGCAAGCTGATCGCCTCGGTGCTCGAGGAGATCGCCGAGGACCAGGCGGGCAAGCTCCAGGTGGCGAAGCTGAACATCGACGAGAACCTGGACGTCACTCGCCGCTTCGAGGTGATGAGCATCCCCACCCTGATCCTGTTCAAGGACGGCGAGGTCCAGACCCGCATCGTGGGAGCCCGGGGCAAGGCCCAGCTGCTGCAGGAGATCGCCGGCTACCTGTAGTGGAGCTCCCGCTGGCGGGCGGCGCCAAGGGGCCGGCGGTCGCCGACCTGCAGCGGCGGCTGCACGAACTGGGCCTGCCGTGTGCTCCTGACGTCGAGGGCGTTTTCGGCTCGGGCACCCGCGCCGCGGTGGAGGCCTTCCAGCACCGGCGGGGACTCCGCGTGGACGGCGTATGCGGCCCGCAGACCTGGTCGACGGTGGTGGAGGCCGGTTTCCGCCTCGGCGACCGCTTCCTGTACCACCGGCGGCCCATGTCACGTGGAGACGACGTGGCCGACCTGCAGCGACGGCTGTCGGCGCTCGGGTTCGACACCGGGCGCGTGGACGGCATCTTCGGCGAACAGACCGCCCAGGCACTGGCGGAATTCCAGCGCAACACCGGGTTGGCGGCCGACGCCATCGTGGGGGCCTCCACGCTGCGGGAGCTGCGCCGGGTCACGGCCCACCACGCTGACGCCGAGCTGGTGAGCGTCGTGCGCGACCGCGAGCGCATGCGCCGGGCCCCGCGCACGCTGCTCGGCCGCCGCATCGCTCTCGGTGAGGAAGGCGGGCTCGAGGCCCTGCTGGCTGCCCTCGGCCGGCGCCTGCGGGCCGAAGGGGCGGTGGTGGTCCCGATCTCCCACCCTGAGGGCTCCGAGCAGGCCGACCAGGCCAACACCGCCGGCGTCGAGGTCTACCTCGGACTGCGCCTCGACCCCGAGCGGGCGGAGATCAACGTCTCCTACTATTCGGGCTACCGCTACGAGTCAGCAGGGGGACGGTACCTGGCCGAGCTGGTCCGGGACACCGCGGCGGCCGCTCTCGGCGTCGAGGGGAAGGTGAGCGGCATGGCGCTCACGGTGTTGCGCGAGACGCGCATGCCGGCCATCGTGTGCGAGATCGGGCCAGCCTCCCTGGTGGTGAGCCGTAGCATCGCCCTGGCAGACGCCCTGGCCAGGGCCGTCGTACAGTGGGTAGCCGCCCCCCTGGAGTGAGGTGTTGTCCACAACCTCATGCACAGGTTGTGGATGTGGCTCTACGTACGCTTCAAGGTTTGAAGCGCCACTTTGTGTGAGAAATACCTCGTCACCGGCTGATTCGCAACGCACACCCACCACAATCCGTGGAACGACACAGGTGAAAGCCTCATCCCGCGCTCGAGACCGAAGCGATCAGGCGGGCCCTCCGACCATCAGTTTGTAGATGCGCTCGAGGTCCTCGAGCGTGGCGAACTCGACCATCACCCTGCCCCGCTTGGAGGTCATCTCGACCTTGACCCGCGTGTTGAGATGGGCAGAGAGGAGCTCTTCGAGCTCGAGCAGGCCGGGGGCGGGAAGCGGCCGGCTGGCCGGTGTGGCGACGGGACTGGCGACGGGACTGGCGACGGCCTGGGCCTGTCCGTTGCCGGACGGCTCCGTCGGCGTCACCTCCGCCGCCTCGGGCTCGGCACCGGCATCGTGGCGACGCACGAGCTCCTCCACGGCCCGCACCGTCAGGCCCTCCGACACCGTTCGTCTGGCCAGCTCCTCCTGGTACGCCCGATCAGGCGTGCCGAGCAGCGCCCGGGCGTGCCCGGCCGTCATGGCACCGTCGGCCAGGGCGCGCTGGACACCTGCGGGCAGCTGCAGGAGGCGAAGGGTGTTGGTGACCGAGGTGCGGCTCTTGCCCACCCTGGCCGCCACCTGCTCGTGGGTGTAGTCGAAGGTGTCGACCAGCTGCTGGTAGGCGGCGGCTTCCTCCAGGGGATTGAGGTCTTCCCGGTGCAGGTTCTCCACCAGGGCGTGCTCGAGACTCTGGACCTCGGAACTCGCCTGCACCAGCACGGGCATGGTCTGCAGCCCGGCCCTGCGGGCGGCTCGCCAGCGCCGCTCGCCGGCCACGAGCTCGTACTCGCCGTCCCCAACCTCCCGAACCAACACGGGCTGGAGAACCCCCACCTCCCGGATCGAGGCCGAAAGCGAGGCCATGGCCTCCTCATCGAAGCGGGTGCGTGGTTGCAGGGGGTTCGGCCGGATGCTGGTGGTCGGCACCTCTCTCAGGATCGAGGACCGGTCCCTGACCACTTCGGTGGGGATGAGAGCCCCGAGGCCCTTCCCCAGCCCGCTACGCCTTGCCACCACTGACCTCCTTGGCCAGCTCCCGGTAGGCGATGGAACCCCGGGAGCTCGGATCGAACACTGTGATCGGCTGTCCAAACGAGGGGGCCTCCGAGATACGCACCGTCCTGGGGATGATGTTCCGGCAGACCTTGTTGCCGAAATGGGCCCTGACCTCGTCGGCGACCTGCTCGGCCAGCTTGGTCCGCCCGTCGTACATCGTCAGCACGATGGTGGTCAGCTCGAGCCGCTCGTTGAGATTGGACTGGACGAGATGGATGTTGCGCAAGAGCTGGCCGAGCCCCTCGAGTGCGTAGTACTCGCACTGGATGGGGACCAGCACCTCGCCGGCGGCTGCCAGGCCGTTGACCGTGATCAGGCCGAGCGAGGGCGGGCAGTCGATCAGCAGGTAGTCGAATTCGGAGGTCACAGGCTCGAGGGCCCGCCGGAGCTTCAGCTCACGGCTGAACGACGGGACCAGCTCGATCTCGGCGCCGGCCAGGTCGATGGTGGCTGGCGCCACGAACAGGTTCTTCAAGCTGGTCGGCTCGATGCAATCCTCCACGGCGGCATCTCGCATGATCACGTCGTACATGGAGAGCTCGAAGCTGTGTCCGTCGATCCCCAGGCCGGTGGTGGCGTTGCCCTGCGGGTCGAGATCCACCACCAGGACACGAAAACCCAGCTCAGCGAGGCCGGCGCCCAAATTGACCGCGGTCGTGGTCTTCCCGACGCCACCCTTCTGGTTGGCGACGGCCATGACCCGGGGAACGGGGCGGGGGACGTAGTCGCCCTGGGCCACTTCACCGATGGGGCCGAGCAAGGGGCGGCTCCGGTCGCGGTGCTCGTGGGGTGGCTCGGCTGATTCCTGCAGTGTTGGTTCCTGCGGTGGGGGGCTGGTCGCCGGTGCTTCGGTCATCTGGGCATGGGCACCGAGCCCTTGGTCGGGGCTCTGCGCGGGGGCCGGGCCCACGACTCGGACGGCGGGCTCACGATCGAACTCCCTCTCGTCGGCTATCGGTCCTGGGTGGACCAGGTCGTCTTTGCCCTCTGATCGCAGCTTCCAGCCTCGAATGCGGACGGGCAACGTCAAACCTCGAAGGGGGGCGGGGGCACGGCCCCTCATCCTTCCCATCTCCGAACTCCGGGTCAAGGTATGGGCCGACCTTTTTAGACGCGTTTGGGCGGCGATGTTTCACGTGGATCAATTGGCCGGCTCATACAGCGGGCGCTTGTCCGGTATGCCTGTCCGCCGCGGATACCGTGGCGGACAGGACGCCACCTGCCGAAGGATCTGGTAACCGGCCCGGCCAGCCCAGAATTGCACAGGTTCGAGGCCGAGCTCGGCCAGCGGCCCCTCGGGCCAGCGCGTCGGATGCCCGGCGTTACGGCTGCCCGGCGGACTCACCGATGGCGGCTCGGCCACGACCAGGATCCCGCCCACCTCCAGCAGGCCGGCGGCACATTCGGCGGTGACGGCCGGACTCCCGAACGAACGGGCCACCACCACCGGCTGTGAGCCCCGGAGGGTCGGATCACGACTGGCTTCTTCGGCCCGGAGGTTCACCACCCGAACCCGGCCGACGAGGCCCAGGTCCTCCACCGCCGTCGTCAACTCCCGGCACCGCCGGCTGCTGGCGTCGAGCAGCGTCGCCCCAGCCTGCGACCAACGTACGGCTAGGACGAGGCCCGGAACGCCGCCGCCCGACCCCAGATCGAGGAATGTCGGAGGGGGAGCCCCGAGCACAGCCTCGACGGCAGCGGCGAAGCCCAGTGCGTGCTCGATGTGCCCCTCGACCGGCCCGCCGCCCAGGAACCCTCGCCGGCGGGCCGTCTCCAGGGCTCGGGCGACGGCCGATGGCAGACCGCCCGGGCGGTCAGGCGCCGTCGCTGTCCTCGGGCTGCGGCTCGGCGGCAGGGGAGATCACGATGAACCGGCGGGGGTCCTCCCCTTCGGAACGGGTCTGGACGCCGGCCATCTCGTTGACCGTGTCGTGCACCACCTTGCGATCGGCAGCCGACATCGGTTCGAGCGCCTGCTCGGTACCGGACGCCGATACTTCGGCGGCCACCTGGCGGGTGAAGCGCTGCAACGCCTCGGCCCGCTTGGCTCGGTACCCGGCGACGTCCACCAGGATCCGCTCGCTGTGACCGCCGGTGTGCTTCTGGACGACGGTGCGGGTGACCTCCTGGAGCGCAGCCAAGGTCGCCCCGCCCGGGCCGACCAGGACGCCGAGGCCGTCGCCCTGCACCGACACCTCCGCAGTGGAATCGTCCAGCGTGCGCACGTTCACCTCGGCCTCCAGCCCGAGTTCCCGGAGCAGCCCGGCCACGAAATCCCGAGCTGACTCCGCCTGCTCCTCCAGCGAAAGCGACATGGAAGCCAAGTCCTCCTCCTCGTGGGCGACATTCGAGCTTTTCGTGTCCCCGGTCCGCCCGCCTGTGGCACGCGGTACGCCGCCGCGCCCGCTGCTCGAGCGACGTCGCCGGTTGCGCCGCGTCGCGCTCGTGCCCGCCGCCGATGGTTGGGACGTTGCCTGCGAGCCGTTGCCGCTCGCCTGATCCAGCCGGGCTTGTGAGGCAGGCTCGGCGAGAGACGATTCCGCCACGGCGACGGCGCTGCGGGACTCGCCGCCTGTACCACCTTGGCGACCGCCGCTGCGGCGCTGATCCTGTCCGGTTCGCCGGCTTCTTCCGCGCTTAGGGCGGGGACGGGTCGGCCGCACTCGTGCACGAACGCGGGCCTCGCCCCGGAGCCTGCCGAACAGCCCGGGCCGCGGCTCGGTCAGGACCAGGAACTCGGCGTCGCTCTCGTCGACACCGAGCTGGTCGAGGGCAGCCTCCTTCGCCTCGTCCACTGTGCGCCCGGTGGTTTCCACCCACTCCATCTTCTTCTCAGCGAGCCTTTCTCGGTTTCTTCGACCGCGATCGTGACTGTGACCCGGCGCGGTCCGGACCGCCCTTTGCCGTTCCCGCCGGACCGGCGGCCCGCCCGGGGGCGCCGTTTCCACTCGCCGGTGGGGCACTCTTCGGTCGCGGCCGGCCCGCACCGTTGCCGTCCACGGGCGGTGATCCGGATTGGAGCGCAGCCTGCCGGGCCTGCTGGGCCTCGAGGGCGTTGCGCTGGGCATCGGCCAGGCGCTCCATGAGGGTCTTGCGTCTGGGGGCGGCACCGGTCCCGGCCACCCGCGTCTCCTGCGGCTTGACCTGTTTCTGGGTCTGGAACGTGTACTGCTGCAACCCCATCCGGCACAGGCTGGACACGATGAAGTACACGTTCACCCCGGCGGCGATGTTTACGTAAATGACCGCCATGATGAGCGGCATATAACGCTGCATCATTTGCGCTTGTGGATTGGCCTGAGCGAACGCTTTGTTCCTGTTATTGAGCTGCCGCATTTGCAGATATTGCAGGGCGATGGCGATGAGAATGAGACCGGCATAGGGCAGGGCGGAGACCACGCTGTGCTGGCCCAGGAGCTTACCGGCCAGGTTGATGCCGAACGCCGGCATCTTCCCGCCGGCGCGGACCAAATCCGAGAACAGTTTGGTGTGAAGCCCGATGTATCGAGGTGAGGAGCACACGCTGTGGGCGCAGCGGGTGCCGGCCGTCGTCACCTTCCCCCGGGTGACGGTGTTGGTCAGGCCCCTGATGACGTCGTAGAGAATGATGAACACGGGAAACTGGATCACCATTGGCAAACATCCGCTGGCCGGATTCACCCCATTTTCCCGGTAGAGATTCATCATCTCTTCGTTCAGCTTCTGTTTGTCCCCCTTGTACTTCTGCTGCAGCTTCTTGAGCTCCGGCGCCAGACGCTGCATCTGGGACATCGAGCGGGTGCTCTTCACGGTGAGCGGGGCGGTCACGATCATGACCACCACCGTGAGCAGGGCGATGGCGATGGCGTAGTTGGGGACGAGGGCGTAGAAGAAGGCCAGCAACCAGGCCATGGCCTGGAAGAGCGGCTGGAAGATCTTCCCGAGCGTGCTGCCCAGGACCGGCACCAGGGCCGTCAGCACGCTCATTGTGGCACCGGGTCGAGGCCCGACCCACCCCACGGGTGGCACCGCAGCACCCGGCGCACGGCCAGCCATCCGCCTCGCCGGGCACCGTGGCGCTCCACGGCCTCGGCTGCGTAGGCCGAGCAGCTCGGCACGTACCGGCACGGCGAGGGCCGCCCCGCCCGCACCAGCTGGTACAGGCGCACGGTGGCCAGAACCGCAGCCGCCGACAGGGGCCGGCGCACCGGCCCCGAGGTGGCGGCGGGAGGCGTCGCCCCGACGGCCCTCACCTGCGCCTCCGGCTGGCCGCGGCCATGGCGTCGGTCACCTGTTGCTTCAAATCGGGATAGGGCGCAGCTGCCGAGTCGGGACCCACGGCCAGGAGGTAGGCGCCCGGAACGGCCGCTTCGAGCTCGGCCACGATGGCCCGGAGACGGCGCCGCACCCGGTTGCGGACCACGGCGCCACCGACACGGCGGCCGACGGCGTAGGCCACCCGCGCCGGGCCGTCGCCGGTCCCCACGTAGCTCACGGTGACCGGCCCCCGGCGCGCACGGTGCGGCGACCTGCGCAGGGCCTCGAAGGTCGCCCGGTCGCGGATGCGCCAGGCCATCTCGGCTCGCTCGCCGCCCGGTCAGGCCGACAAGCGCTGACGGCCGCGCTGACGGCGGGCGCGCAGGATGGCCCGTCCCCCTCGGGTGGCCATCCGATGACGAAAACCGTGGTTTTTCGCTCGTTTGCGAGTATTGGGCTGATAGGTGCGCTTCACGTTGAACGTGCCTTTCGGGGTCGACCGGCGATCTGTGCCGGTCGCGAGACCAGGGGTCGCGGCGACGATGGCGTGCCACGACCGAGCCTCTCCATGCTATTCGGCTGGGACCACGACTCACCAGGCGCGACGTTGCTCGGGGACGGGGCGGCGGCACCGGCCTCGTGGTCGTGGAGCCCCGGGCTTCTCGCCCCGCAGCAGCGCCAGTTGTCGCTGATCCGGCCCTAGCAGCACCGAGACGGCCCGTGTACCGTTCCGGGGGCCGGTCGGCCTCGGGGCCGTGGGTCCAGCCGATGGGTCCTGCTTCACCGGGGCCCACCAGGCCTCTCGTCCGGCAGGACGGGAGGACGAGTGGGGAATCCACACCTGTGGATCTCGCTGTGGACAGATCTGGCGACCGGGGGGTGGAGGTCCTGGTGAACGAGGCGAA
>DATHCF010000219.1:0-3324 GCA_035319705.1 Acidimicrobiales bacterium
CTTCTCCGACGGGTTGAGATCCCCCCAGAACAGATCGGCGAAGTCCTCGCTGGTGGCGGTCACCACCATGTCGGGGGCGCCCACCTTGCCCTCCGACAGCGGACCGATCGTCTGGTCCTGCACCTCCACGGTGAAGCTGTCACCGGTGTCTGCGGCCTCGAGGTGCACCACCCGGTCCCAGCCACGCAGCATGCGCCGGAGCCGCTCGTTGGCGTTGCAGCGCTCCCGCCAGCCGGCATAGGCCTCGACGATCTCCCCGGCGCTGGCCACGTCAGGAGCCGAGCCGCTCGAGCACCTCGCCGGCGGCGCGCTGACCGGAGGAGATGGCGCCGTCGATGTAGCCGCACCACTTCGTGGCCGTCTCGGTTCCCGCCCAGTGCAGGGAGCCGACGGGGCGGCGCAGGGCCGGCCCGCAGCCGCTCAGCAGCCCCGGGGTGAACACCGTGACCGGGCCGCCGCCCGTGTAGGGCTCGGCGCACCAGCGCTGCTCGGCCAACTCGATCGGCTGGCCGGCCTGTGGCCCGAAGGCCCTGGCCAGGTCGGCGAGCAGGGTGCTGCGGCGCTGCTCGGCCCTCCCCTCTTCGAGCAGCCGGCAGTCGTCGCCGGCCACGAAGCCGACGAGCACCCCGCGCGAGCCGTCGGGCGGGCTGTCGTCGAAGGTGAGGCGCAGGGCGCCGGCGTCGGCCACCAGCTGGCCGTTCAGGCCCTGGTCGCGCCAGAACGGTGACTCGTACACGGCATGGACCTTGGTGACCGCCCCCATGGGCGCGCGCATGCACAGCTGGTCGCGCATGGCCGGCAGGGACGGCGACCAGCGCAGGCGGGCGGTGATGGCCGGGGCCATGGCGACCACCGCGTAGCGCGCCCGCATCCGCCGTCGGCCGGTGCTCGACTCGACGTCGGCCACGACCCCGTCGTCGCCGTACTCGACGGCGCTGACCGGGGACGACAGCACCACACCCTCTCCGATCTCGTCGGCCAGGGCCAGGGCCATCTGCTGCGCACCCCCGGCGAAACGCCGCTCCTGGGCGCCGCCTGTGGTGCGGGACAGGTTCATGAGCCCGCCACCGGCATGCAGATAGAAGAGCGCGTACAGAAGCGACATCTCCCCGGGCTCGGCGCCGAAGATGCCCTTCACCGCGGCGTCGATGGTGGAGCGGGCGCCCCGGCTCTTCAGATGATCGCTCAGCCAGGAGCCGAGCGTCTGCTCGTCGAGGGCGGCCGACTCCGGTGCCGTCCACGGCGCCTCGAGCGGAACCTGACCGGCGGCCAGGTCAAGCTCGAAGATGGCCTCCACCCCTTCGGCAGCGGCGGCGGGATCCGAGGTGGGGATGAGCCCGGCGTAGGTGTGACGCGTGCCGTCGCGCAGCTCGACCCCCTCTCCGGCGGTGAAGGTGGGGAAGGTGCCGACGCCGAGCTCGTCGGCCAGCGCCTGCAGGTGCTCCTGGCCCGGTCCGATCCACTGGCCGCCGTGGTCGATCAGCACCCCCGAGGCCAGGGCCTCGCTCCACACCCGGCCGCCCACCCGGGAGCGGGCCTCGACCACCTGGACGTCGACGCCGGCCCGGTGCAAGGCCCGCGCCGCGCTCAGCCCGGCATAGCCCGCCCCGATGACGAGCACCTCACAGCCTCTCTCCGATGCCGACATGTTCAGTCCTCCAGTCGCAGGGCCGAGATGAACGCCTCCTGGGGGACCTCGACCCGCCCGATGGCCTTCATCTTCTTCTTTCCCTCCTTCTGGCGCTCGAGCAGCTTGCGCTTGCGGGTGATGTCGCCCCCGTAGCACTTGGCCAGCACGTCCTTGCGCTTGGCCTTCACCGTCTCCCTGGCCACGATCCGGCCGCCCACCGCCGCCTGGATGGGCACGTCGAAGAGCTGCCGGGGGATGAGCTCGCGCAGCTTCTCGGTCATGCGCCGTCCGTAGGTCTCCGCCTCGGACCGGTGGACGACGGTCGAGAAGGCGTCCACCGGTACGTGGTTGATGAGAAGGTCCACCTTCACCAGGTTGGCGCTCTGGTACCCGTCGGGCTCGTAGTCGAGGCTGGCGTATCCCTTGGTGCGGCTCTTCAGCTGGTCGAAGAAGTCGATCACCACCTCGGCCAGCGGGATGCGGTAGACGAGCTCCATGCGCTCGGGCGACAGGTACTCCATGCGGCCGAGCTCCCCCCGGCGCGACTGGCAGAGGTCCATGACGGTGCCGATGTACTCCGACGGCACGATGAGGGTGGCTCTGAGCATCGGCTCGTCGATGTGGTCGAGGCGGGCGGGGTCCGGCATCTCGCTCGGGTTGTCGAAGCGGACGCTGGAGCCGTCGGTGAGAACGGCGACATAGGCAACCGAGGGCGCGGTGGCGATGAGGGACAGGTCGAACTCGCGCTCGAGCCGCTCGCGCACGATCTCCATGTGGAGCAGTCCCAGGAACCCGCAGCGGAAACCGAATCCCAGCGCCCCGGAGGACTCCGGCTCGTAGGTGAAGCTCGAGTCGTTCAGGCGCAGGCGTTCGAGCGCTTCGCGCAGTTCCGGGAGCTGGTCGCCGTCGATGGGGTAGAGCCCACAGAAGACCATGGGCTTGGGGTCCTGGTAGCCGGCCAGGGCTTCGGGGGCCGGGCGCTGGGCGTCGGTCACCGTCTCGCCCGAGCGCGCCTCGGACAGGTCCTTGATGCCGGCGATCAGGTATCCGACCTCCCCGGGGCCGAGCTCGGCCACCGGTGTCACCGTCGGTGTGCGCACCCCGATCTCCTCGACCTCGTGGGTGGAAGCCGCCTGCATGAAGCGGACCTTGGTCCGAGCCGACAGCACCCCGTCGAACACCCGCACCGAGCTCACCACCCCGCGGTACTGGTCGTAGGCCGAGTCGAAGATGAGGCTCCGAAGCGGCGCGTCGGCTGCTCCGCGCGGCGGCGGGATGCGCTCGACCACGGCGTCGAGCAGCTCCGGCACACCCTGGCCGGTCTTGGCCGAGATGCGCAGGATGGAGTCGGCGTCGATGCCGAGCACCTGCTCGATCTCCGCCGCCGCGCGCGCCGGTTCGGCGGCGGGCAGGTCGATCTTGTTGAGCACGGCCACGATCTCGAGGTCGTGGTCGATCGCCTGGTAGGCGGTGGCCAGTGTCTGGGCCTGGATGCCCTGTGAGGCGTCCACCAGCAGCACCGCCCCCTCACAGGCGGCCAGTGACCGGCTGACCTCGTAGCCGAAGTCCACGTGGCCGGGGGTGTCGATCAGGTGCAGGACGTGCTCCTTCCAACCCACCCGCACGTTCTGCGCCTTGATGGTGATGCCCCGCTCCCGCTCGATGTCCATGGAGTCGAGGTACTGCTCGCGCAT
>DATHCF010000220.1:0-4361 GCA_035319705.1 Acidimicrobiales bacterium
CCGTACTCGCATCTGTTCGTGAACCTCTACAACGCCACGAAGCCGTCAAAGGGGCAACTCATCGCCACCACCTACGGACCGAGGCCCCTTCCGGAGCCCGTGGCGAGCGAGGTGGTTCGATACGAAGGGGTTACCTGGCTCGTCCAGGCCGCCCCGCGTATGCCGCTCGTCGGAGGCTCTGCCGCGGCGGCGCCCTGGATCGTGCTCGGCATCGGTCTGCTGCTGGCTGCCGTCCTCGGTGCCAGCACCGAGATGCTCGTGCGCCGCCAGCGTCATACGGCTTCCGTGGTCGCCCAACGCGAGGCCGAGCTGCTCGAGGCCCAAGGCGCCCTCGTGCGCCAAGAGCGCCTGTCGGCTGTGGGGGGGATGGCCACGGTCATCGGCCATGAGCTTCGCAACCCTCTGGGCGCGGCCATCAACACGCTGTATCTGATCCGCAAGAGACTCGCCGGAACCCTCGACCCGGAAGTGGAAACGTTCTTCGACCGGGTGGAAAGGGAGACGACGCGGGCGGCCAAGCTCTCGGAGGATCTCACCGCCTTCATGCGCGAGCGTGCCCCCGAGATCGAAGAGCTCGATCTGGGGGAGATCGCCGCGGAGGTTCTTCAATCGACACCACCACCCCCCGGCGTCGAGGTGGATCTCCCCGTGCCCGGAGTCGCCATCGCCGCCGACAAGGCGCAGCTCGTACAGGTGCTCGCCAACCTCGTGACCAACGCCTATCAGGCCATGCCGGATGGCGGCACGATTCGGATCTCCGGCTCGATGCTCGACAGTTCGACCAGGGTCACCGTTGAAGACAGTGGCGAGGGAATCGATCCTGCCCGTACGGAGAAGCTCTTCGAGCCGTTCTACACGACCAAGCCCACAGGAACGGGGCTGGGACTCGCCGTCGTCAAGCGACTGGTCGAAGGACACGGTGGTGGGATCTCGGTAGCGAATAGGCCCGAGGGCGGAGCCCGGATCACGATCAGCCTGCCCCAGCTGCCGCATGGTGCGCGACCCGTCCTTTCGGCGGGCGCCCGTCGAGAGTGACCCCCGACCATCGGTTCCTCGTACTGGTGGCCGACGACAACGAAGGGCTCCGGGCCACCACCTCGCTCATTCTCCGCGAGGAGGGCTACGAGGTATCGGAAGCCGCGGACGGAGACGACGCGCTGGCAAAGCTGTCCGCAGCCCCGTTCGACGTGGCGCTTCTCGACGTTCGCATGCCGAAGACAGACGGCACGACCGTTGTGGAGCGCATGATCCCGGGCCCCCCGCCCCCGGCGGTCGTCATGGTCACGGCCTATGACATCGAGAACGGCATTCGCGCCAGGCTGGGGACCAGGGTCTTCAAGTACCTGCGCAAACCGGTCGCCCCCGCCCAGCTGATCGAGGTCGTGGGCGAAGCGGCCAGACTGGCCAGGGCCGCCGGTCAGTAGTCCGCCGACGAGTGCCGGCCCCGGCCGCGGGCGACTCAGGTGAACTGCGGGAGCCAGGCGGCCGTGGCCGAGAGCAATTCGTCGGTCATGGACAGCACCTTCTCGTAGGGCATGATCGAAGTGGTGGGATCGGTCAGCACGGCTTCGTAGACCTTACGGCGCTCGCCGCTGCAGGCCGCTTCCACCGTGAGCTCCTGGGATGCGGCCACCCGGCGCAGGCACTCGCCCAGAACGGACGGCACCCACACGCTGTCGCGTGGGCGCAGTCCGGAGGCGGCGGTCATTCCCATGCATTCGACCACCGCGCCTTCCGGCAGGTTCTGCACCTGGCCCGTGTTCGGCAGGTTCATGGGGAGCGCCACCTCTCTTCCGCCGACCAGCCCGCAGAGCAAGGGGGCCACGAGCTCCCCCGACGGGATGGTGGGCAGGTCGTCGCCGGCGAGCAGCCGGCTGAGGGCGGCGACGTCGGCCGCCTTGTCGGTCACATGGGTGGCGAGGCCGTACTGGTGCACGCCCCACTCCCGCCCGAAGTCCGACGCCGCGGTGACGAACCACGGGAGGAACTCGGCGACGTGGGTGTCCGAGGCAGCCGGCAGGACGCCGAAGCGCGAGAACAGCTCGAGCTTGATCCGCAGGTTCTCCATCACATCGGCCTTGGTCCACGGGCCCACGGGGTCCCGCCGGGACCAGCGAAGTGCGGCAGGCGGCGGGTCGAGCCACATCGGGGCCCCGAGATCGAGCTGTCCCCCGAGGGCGTCACGGAGCATGGCGAAGCCGTCGGCACCGGCGATGGTCATGGAGGTGGCAAGCGGCAGGTGGTTGACACCGGCGATCACCGGGTCCACCTCGTGCATGGCCACGTCGAACAGCAGGCTCATGGCCAGCTGCAGTCCCACCACCTCGTTGCACAGTCCGACCACGGGGACCGAGGTCTCCTTGGCCACGGCCCGGCAGATGGTGGTGAGAGGGTTGCTCACGTTGAGCATCAGCGCGCCGGGGCATCGGCGCTCCATGGTCCTGGCCACCTGCACCACCACCGGGATGGTCCGCAGCGATCGCGAGATCCCGCCCGGGCCGACGCTGTCGCCGACCGGCTGGCGCAGTCCGTAGCGCGCCGGGATCTCGATGTCATGGCGCATGCTGGCGAACCCGCCCACCGACAGGGCGGTGATGACGAAGCCGGCGTCCTCGAGCGCTTCGTCCAGATCGGTGCTGGTGCGTACCCGCAGGCCGATGGATCGGCGCTCGGCGATGTGGGCTCCGAGGCGGCCCGTCTCCTTCAGTGCCGCGTCGTCGACGTCCATGAGCACGACGTCGCTGTCAGCCAGGGCCGGGCTGTTGGCGAAGTCGAGCAGAAGGCTCGGCGCCCAGTGTGCGCTGCCTCCACCGACGATGACGATCCTGCCCCCCATTCCGCCAAGACGCTAACCGACACCCGTCGGCCGGGCGCAGCCGATGATCAGGTGCTGCAATAACCGAATGGGTCGATGACCGGGCCGAGCCCGTCCGGGATCGGGGTCCCGAGGTACTCCCAGCGCAGGACCCAGGAGTTGTGGGCCTCGTTCTTATAGGCGGCCGGGCACGGGATCACGATGCTGATCGTGCCCGTGACCACGCCGTTGTTGTAGTACGCCGACGTCGTCCCCTGATGTCCGTCGTTCGGCGCCGGGCAGACCGACGTGAACCCGGGAGCGGCGTTCGCCGCCAGATAGGCGAGTGCCGCCGCGCAACCCCATCCCGCTTGGCTGACCGGGGCGGCGGCCGGGCGTGGAGGCGGTAGCGCGGTGGTGGTCGTGGTGGGTGGCACGGTCGTGGTGGTGGTGGTGGTCGTCGTGGTCGTGGTTGTCGTCGTGGTGGTCGTGGTGACGGCGGCCCGGGTGTGCACCTTGTGCGCCGGGATCGGACCGGCGGCTTGCGCCGTGCTGGCCCACAGCGCGCTCAGGACGATCCCGCAGGCGGCGATGGCCCACACCACCGCGGGGACGCGCCGTCTCCGTGCCGTCGCCGGCTCGCTCGAGGTGACAAGACGCGTCTTGCGGTGATCGCTCGCCCTCCAGAAGTCGCTCCCGTTCCAGGGATGGCCCGTCGACCAGAGATCGCTCGCCGTCCGGGGAAGGCCTGCCTTCCATCGGGCGCTCGTCTTCCAGAAATCACTTGCCTTCCACGGGTCGTCGGCTTCCAACGCGGGCTCGGCCGGCGTGAGCCAAAGGCCGTCTCGAACGCGGGCGTTCGCCGTAACGGGGACGCGAAGCGAGAACGCATATTCGAAGGGGGTCACAACTCGGGCAGGCTATGGGTCCCCGGGTCGGTGACTCAAATGCAACGCGGGCGCCGCGATCGGCTCGGCGGTATATCGCCGCCGGCTTACGCCGCTGTGGTCTACGCCGGATCGTGTATTGAGCAGGGCGTACCACGCGACGCGTCGGCGTTGCTGCACTACACGGTCTCGTTATTTGTCGATTCTGTTTGAATCGGCCCCACCGCTGTGCCGCGCGTACTCGATTGTGACGATGAAGAGGGAATGTGCACACGGGGTGAGGGCCGGCTCTCTCGGTGTGAATCAATGCGGCGCGGCAAGTTCGACGACCGGTACTACCAGATCGAGGTGGCTCGCAGCCCACAGAATGCGCGGGTCTCGGCGGCCGGGCCGGCTCGAACCGGAAGCGGTCAGTGGTGGAACAGGGCGCGGTGCTCGGCGGCCTGGCCGTGGGACCGGCGGTGCAGTTGCGTCACGCATTCGTGCACGGAATTGGCGAATAACTGCGCCATGTCCCGGCTGAATCCGTTTCGGACCACCACCCGCAGCACGCTGCGATGGTCGAGGGCGGGCGGCAGCGTATAGGCGGGAACGAGCCAGCCGCTCGAGCGAAGGGCGTCGGAGAGGTCGTAGGCCGTCCACCGTTCGCCTCTGTCCACCTCGAAGGCGAATACCGGGAT
>DATHCF010000221.1:0-6562 GCA_035319705.1 Acidimicrobiales bacterium
CTGCGAGCGAGCAAGGAGCTCCCGGCACTTGTTCTCGTCGAAGGAGTGGCCTTCTACCAGGCCCATTTCGGTAGCCTCTCCCCCGACAGAAGGTCCAACCAGGGTACAGAGTCACCTGGGTTCACTGCAGGGATCGGAGGACGATGATCGGGGAGCAGCAACGCATTGAATCCGACCTCGCCGAGATTCTGATCCAGCGTCTGTTTGCCGTGGGAATGGAGCTTCACGTGGCACGGAAGCTGGTCTCCGACGAGACGGCGCTTTCAAATATCGATTCGGCGTTGGAGAAGTTGGATGACTTGATCCAGCTTATCCGTCGAGCCGTGTTGCCGTTTGACCAGCTAGGCCAGGTATTGGAGTGATGTCGCCCCGTTTCAGAGCACTCTCGTCATGTCTCACTGCCACACCCTCCAACTACTGCGGGTGAAACGGGTCTCGGTGCAGGGACCATGCTCCACGGAGATATGGGCTCATATACGCACCGTGGCTATAGTCGTATTGCATCCGGCTATCCCAGGCGGCTCAACTCAGACAACAGTCCGAGCGGCTACGCGTCGGCTTCAAGACGATTGAGCCCTCGGCAGCACTATGGGGTTAGGCGACGGCGTTCGAGATCCAGGAGAGCATGGCTTGATCTGAGAATCTTCGAGGCATGATCTCGGCGCCTGTGAGCTGTGCCCTGGCGGCGATGTCCCGGTCGTCGGTGAGCAAGAGGGTCTTGGTTCGCGGAGCATAGAAAGGCAGGACCGCCACCAGGTCGGAGCCATCGGCAAGGTCCAGTCGGGTGTCGATGATCGAGAGATCCGGTTGGGTGGCAATGGCGAGCCCGAGCGCAGCCCCTGCGTCGTGAGCCCCAACGACGTAGCCCAACCGCGTGCCCGCCAGCTGCTGCAGGCGCACCAGTGTCGGCCAGTTGATCGAGGCGACAAGCCCCACTCCCTCGCCGTTGGCTTCTGTCTCCTCCTCCTCGACGGGATCCCATCGTCGAATGGTCTGGTCTACAAGAGCCTCCAGCAGCGCCGGACTGACGGTCGGCGCAGGAGAGGCGGCCTCCTGTAACAGATGAGTAACGGTCCCCGGTCGGCGAATATCAATCGAACGAGCTCGCAGTGCTTCGCTAACTCGACGCAGATCGGCAGCCTCTCTTAGCACTTGTTCCGCGACGCGCAGCTTGTCTCCTGATGCAGATATCAGGTCGGCAGCCTTTTGCCGCAGGCGCTTGGCCTCATCCCAGGCCCGAAGCGCTCTGTGTCGTAGAAGCTGTCGTTCAGCTGCTTCGATCATCGAGATCCCCCCGGACCCCCGTGAGGCTAGCAGTGCGCCAGGCCGGGCTGTCTGGCGTGTCAACAGACCCTCCGCATCCTCCTCGGGCGACTAGACGACTCGAAATGTGCTCCGGGCGGTACATCGCACCCTGGCCGGACGAACGACCACCCGAGATCACGCCGAGGCGGGTCACCAGGGCGGTCTGACCCTTGGCGGCTGTGATCCCTGGCCTGGCCGAACCACCACCGGCAATGCCGATCGTAGGAACACGACCGATACCGATCCGTGGCCCAACGGCGACCTCGGGGCTAGAGTTCTGCACCCAAGACCTGTCGGGGGGTGGGCGGTGGTTGCTGCCATGGTGGCCGTTCTGTCCGACGAGGAGGAGCCAGTCCGCCCTGTCCTCAGAGACGCAGGGGCACAGGAAGCGATCGAGGGCATGGGTCCGACTGCCGAGCCGTCCACCCCGAGGGGAACCGTGCTCGTTGCTGAGGACGAAACCTCCTTGCGTGAGTCATTGGTCGAACTCCTGAGCCTTGATGGCTATGAGGTCCTGCAAGCAGTGGACGGCGAGGAGGCCCTTCGGGTGCTGAGCGACCAGCCCGTCGACGTGCTCATCCTCGACATGGCCATGCCGAAAGTCGACGGCTTGGGCGTGCTGGAGGCTCTACGACCACCGCAGCCGAAGGTCATCGTGCTCTCGGCGTTCGCCTACTACAGCCCCGAGCAGATTGAAGACAGAGGGCTTAGCAGCAAGGTCACCCGAGTACTGCGAAAGCCGTGCCCGCCAGTGGAGTTCCTGGCGGCCGTCAATGACACCATGGACGAGCTGCACCGGGGGGACTGAGCGTCGGCTTCCCTTATGTGGGCCGCATCGAAGGCGATGTCGAAGTGCTCCCAGTCGGAAGGTGCCGCACGCGGTCGCCCCGGCTCTGAGAGCGGTCCGGCCCTTGGAGGGTCTGATCCCGGCCCTGACCATGGCGACGCCAACCCGGCATTTCGGATCGGTCGTTGATGAGATTCGCATCATCTCACGATAAGTAATAGGGAGAGTCCGCCCTCGAACAGTCGGCAGGATCGGCCACGATCCAACGTGCGGGAACGTATACGCGAAAGTCCCTATCTTGCGCAGACGGTGCGGCAGACGATGGTGGTATGCAGTTCTCACCGCACCATCGGTTCATGGCTCTGCCTTCGGTCGTGGTGCTAATCATCCTGGCCTTCGCGTCCGCTTGTTCGAGCAGCTCGCCCTCCACGTCCACATCAACATCCCAATCTACGACGATGACGATCCTGTCCTCCGGGTCCACGGTGGCGCTCGGAACGAACAACCCCGCCCAAGGGGATTGCATCACGAACACGAGCGAGGCGGCCACCTCCGTCGGCTCGGTGTTACTGACCGTAACGGCCAACTCGTTCGAGGCGAACATCGACTTGCAATCGGGCTCCCCAAACTCCACCTACGCTGTGTTCCTGCAGCAAGTTCCCGGAGGATGCCCGCTAATGCAGGCAAACGGCGGCACGTTGACCACTGATTCCACTGGGCACGGCCAAGCCGTCGCAACCATCCCGCTCGTGCCTGGTGCGACCGTGTTCTTCGTGCAACTCGTTCCACCTTCGTCATCTGGAGCGCCCGAGTACACCAGCGACCGAATCTCAACAGCGTCGTAGGTATTGCCGGAGCCGGGACTCGCGCCAGGAGACGTCAGCGTCCATTCACAGCAGGACCATCCGAACGAGCCAATCCTCACCAGCGTCCCGCCGGGAGAGCTAACCGGATTGACCGGTATCGGCAATTCTCGCCTGCGCACGGTACGTGCCGGTTCGCGCTATCTCGGGCAGAAGGCCGGGGGCGCGGTATCGCTCCGCCCCGGCGATCTCGGACGGGCTCGACCTGCCAGGCCTGGCTGGAGGCGCTGGCCTGGGCGTCCCGGTCCCGGCAGTGCCGGTCTATCCGCCTCCTTTGTGGGTGACAGTCTGGCGACCTCCAATCGGTGATGAGATGGACCCCGTGCGGCCCTACCGGCTAGCGGTTGTCGTGCTCGCTTCGATGGCGCTGGCATCTTGCTCATCGACTTCGCCGAGTGCCTCTGAGCCGCTTCAGATCCGAACGGTCCTCGGTCAGAGTGCCGAACCGGGCAGCCCTCCGCCCACCTCCGCGACCGGTTGTTCAGCTACCAACATCAACAATGTCCCCGTGGCTGACAGGTCCGTGACTTTGCTGGCTCCCAACGCTCCTCCACCTGGTCCGTGTCTGCGCTTGGGACCCGCACTCTTGAGCATCGCACGAGTACGGAGCGTCGAAACAGGAAAGTCACCTGCCGGGCTTGTGGGCGTGATCATACGCCTTGCACCCTCCGATGTACCTCGGTTCGACGCTGTGGTTCGACAATCCGGTACTGCATATTTGGCATTCGTCATCCTCGGACAGGTGCTGTCGATCCCCACCGCGAACCCCGAGTTGACCCAACCGGCGGCGCTGGCGGGCAACATTCAGGTGGCCGGGGGAATGAGCCCAACCGATCCTCGGCCCGGCGAAATAGCGAACGCCCTCGGTGCGAAGGTCGTTCAGCTGCCTACGCCGTCGTGTCCGAAGGGTTCGCTGTGCAACGGGTTCGGAGGGTACGGCTGACCGCCCTACAAGTGCCGTGTGCGGTCGCCCTGGCTTTCCGGCCGACCATCCGGGAACATTCCGGCCCGCGTTACCAGGGCGGAGTCGGGGCTCCTGCCGCCTGACGAGGCCCTGGCCAGGGCGTCCGACCACCGGCATTCTCGCTCGGTTAACAGAGGGCAAGCATCGAGGAGTCTAGGCCAGTTCCGATCGCATCCTCCCGACCTGAAACATCTCTCACCAAAGTGTGATCTATAGGGTATGGGATCGAGGTTCGAAGAGCTGTCGGATGCCGACCTGCTGCGTCTCGACGATTCCGATGCCTTCTCGGAGCTTTATCGGCGCCATGCTGGCCACGTGTACTCATGGGCCCGGGTGCGCACGGGGGAATATGCCGCCGACCTGACGGCGGAAGTGTTCGCTCATGCATGGACTGGACGGCGCCGATTCAAGGACGATGCCCACGGCTCGGCGCTTCCCTGGCTTCTTGGCATCTCCCGGAACGTGTTACGTGTGTCGATTCGAAAACGCGCACTCGAGTCCAAAGGAAGAGCACGCCTTGGGATTACCGCCGCAGGGGGCGAAGATCCGGCGTACGAGGTCGTCGAGGAGAGACTGTCGTTTTCGTCGGCGGTACTGCGGGCCTTCGCCGACCTCCCCGGGCCGGAGCGAGAACTCTTGATCTTGCGATTGGTGGAGGAACGTCCCTATCGCGACATCGCCCGCCGACTGGGCTGCACACCGGTTGCGGCACGCATCCGAGTCTCACGATCTCTGCGTCGCTTGCACCTTCTAGGAGGAACCCTCATATGACTGCTGTGGACCCAGAACTCGACCGCATCGGTGCACTTCTCAAGCAGGCAATCGATGCTGATTTGGCCAGAGGAAAGACAGGCTGTGTCCTAAGCGTCCGTGCCCGGTACGAGAGGACGAGCAAAGCGGTCAAGTGGTCGGCTCTGGCCGGTAGTGCGAGTCTGGCCGCCGCGGTATTGACCGTTGTCTTCGTAGGAGGTAGCGCGCAGTCGGCTTTTGCCGGTTGGTCGGCCCATCCGACAAAGCCTGCCGTTGGTCAACTCACGAGCACAGACACAAGCTGTAGTGCAGCTCTTGCCCAGGTGCTTCCTTCGATCAGCCAGGGAGCGGATCTCGGGTCGCTGGTGGCTGAGGTGAGCGACGTTCGAGGGCCGTACACGGTGACCGTCTTTGGTGACGGTTCCGACAGCGGGGCTCTGTGCTTTTCTGCCACAGACGGCAACGCCGCCGTGCAATGGATTACGTGGTCGAGTGCACCGGTTGGGACTGGCGCCATCGCCGTCGACCGTACGAGCGTTTCCTCCGACGGCGGCCAGTCATACACACTGGTCGAGGGCCGAACCGGCGATGGGGTGACCGGTGTGGACCTGACTCTCGAGAACGGGAGCCAGGTAACAGCCTCCGTTGATCACGGGTTCTTCGTGGCCTGGTGGCCGGGGAGTCTGAGCAGCGCCACGGCCGTCGTCTCAACTGCCTCAGGCATTTCGATCCAATACCTGACCCCTACGTCCTCAAGCGGCTCAAATGGCGTCTGCCACAATGGGAGCTGCGGGTAAAGTCCTATCGCCCGGGAAGATGCCGTTCTGCGCTACGGCGCTTGGAGCCAAATAGCCCGATATTCGTCGGACGGAGGTGGTCCACGGTTCAGGGGTTGTTCTTTCGTCCCACCAGCCAATAGAGCGCAGAGTTCCCCATCTGAAGGGGGGTAAACAATCGCCAGAACCAACGTGGTCCACGAATCTCATCTTCACTTCGTCGGCTGAGATCACGGAGCGTGACAGTTGTCACAACGACATGGAGAACCACCAACGTTATGGAGGACCCGTTTGCTGGGTTTCCAACGAATCACGGCGAGATCCTACTTGCGGAATGTCCTCCAGTTTCGTGTTCGCCAGCGGCTAACGACGTGAGGATCGTTATGTGTGCCAAGGGCGAGCGATAGTCCACATTGGAGGGACTGAACCGCACGCCGCGGCGTCTTCGGGACGATCCGCCATCGGCGTTAGGGGACGGCCAGTGAACCGGCGAGCTGCTCGGTCAGCAGTTCGAGCGAGCTGTGCAGCTGCGCGTATCGCCGCGGCCCAAGGACCTCTTCGATCCGTAGCTGGGCCGAACCAGCCTCGGCATAGATTGTCTTCTGGAGTCGCCATCCCTTCGGAGTAAGTCGGATCACACGAGCCCTTCCGTCGACGGAATCGGGCACGCGCAACAGGTACCCGTGTTGTTCCAGGTATCCGAGCAAGTCGTTGACTGACTGCTTCGTGATCCCCCTCCGGTCCGCAAGCTGGCTTGGACGCAGTCCTTCGAGGCCCGGATAGCGCCAGAGCCCGACGTGCGCTGCGTTCAGATCGTCGTATCCCGCCGCAACGACGCCCGCATACAGCTGGTCGCGGACCCACTGCCAAACGTCACCCAGCAGGGCGCCGACGTAGGGGCTTGGCTGGCCCTTGGGGTAGTCAGGGAAATCGCTTGACATGGTCGTAAGGTTACCGTACCGTATCCTTAATCGTAAGGATACCTGACTATTCGATCCGAGACAGTTTCCAACTAGGAGGTGGCCGAAGTGACGAAGGCAGTTGTCGACTCCCCCGAGAGCGAACAAAGCCTGGCGTGGTGGTTCCTCGACACCTTGGTCGTTGAGCACCGCTGCGC